>NZ_JACJOV010000049.1:0-26476 GCF_014695745.1 Leptolyngbya sp. FACHB-671
CTCAAGAGCAGACTGTTATCCCACTATTTGATTGGGCAACTCAAATCACCCACTCTTGCTATGAAATTGGGCTAAGCTGACCACCACATTTAGTACATCTGCGTAAGTCCTGAGGAGATTTACATCTCCTTCAACCGCCATTTCAGCGTCGCTGCCGTCAATCACGACGACAGGTGGACAGCGATCGCCCATTTGCCCTTTTAGGCAACTGAGTACATCCAGGCTAGCGGTATAGGAAGCGGAAATCTCTAAAAGGATGCCGTCGATCTGCTGCGCTCGAAACAGAGCCAAAATTTGGTTGCTGTAAGGTTCAGTCAGAACCCAGTATGCAAAACTTTTATCTTGCTGTAGCTGATGCTCGTAATCGTGGCTACCGTCGAGTATGTTGGTAATGACCAGAACAGTCCGGGAAGGTGACATATTTAATACTCAACTCACGGAGAGGGGAGTGAGAAGAGGGTGTTACTGTAGTAGGTTTTACATCGGCTAGTTTAGGCTTTAGAGACATTTTTTAACTACCCTGCTCCCTACTGCGAAGGGGGATTGACTTGTTGAAAAATTTCAGCGCACTAGTTTATGGATGGGGTTTTTGATAGGTTGAGACTGAGCTAGTGGGAGCGTAAACCAGAAGGTTGAGCCAGCACCAGGACTGCTAATTACGCCAATTTTGCCACCGTGAGCGGTGATGATTTGCTGGCAGAGGTACAGTCCCAAGCCTAGTCCAGGCGATCGCCTCACATGAGAACCTCGGCTATACAGATCAAAAATCTGTTTACACAGGTCTGGACTGATACCAACGCCATTATCCTGCACGCTACAGCGCACCATTCCCGCTTCAACGATCGCCTTTAGCGTCAGCTTTATCCCAGGTGGGTTATATTTCAGCGCATTCGTCACCAGGTTTTCAAACACTCTCCACAGTTGAAGTGGGTCAGCGTGAACGGGCGGCAAATCAGTCGGAATAAAATTCGCCAAAACTGCCTGGTTGCGGTTGAGCAGGGGTTCTACATCGGCAATTACAGCTTGGGTAAAAGCTCTAAGGGAGGTAGGTTCAAATTGGCAAGTGACACCTTGAGTAGGACTGATGTGCGCTTCTAATAAGGAGTTAATTAAGTGAAGCTGGCGATCGCCCCCTTGCACCATTCGCTCTATCACATACCGAGGAACCTGTAGTGTTTCGCCCGGTCGGTTGAGTAAATTTTGCAGCACCAGTGACGCTCCCAGCACTGGTGTTTTGAGATCATGAGCAACCGAGTGAAGGAAAATTCTCAACTGGCGGCGTGAGTCAAACTCATTTTGCTGGAGACGTTCATAGGTATAAACGGTGATATCACAAATGCCACAAATCCAGAACAGATACCAGCCTATTTCAATCCAGTGCAGCGGATTCAGGTGGAAGCTTAGACCAAATGCGAGATTGAGGCATGAGTAACCTATAAGTACACCAATTTGTGAAGCAACATGGAGTCGCCACCCTACGGAAATCAACGTCGCCATCATCAAAAACATAATTGTCCAAACCCCTATGTCTGGCTCTACCCATCCGGCGATCGCCACAAAGAGTTGTGAAATGAGAGGAATGGAGCAAGCAAAGCTAACAAACAATAACGCTGGACGAGCGCGACCAAATTGACTCCGATAGAGAATAGACCACGCCGCCAAATACAGCAAAATTGCAGCATAGGTGTATAGCCAGTAGCCTCTGTCTGAACCATTCTGAGCGGCAAACACGTCTGGAACAAACAATGTTGCGGTGCAACCAAAAGCAATCCACCAAACGAGACGCAACCGCTCAATTATAAATTGATAGCGCCAGACCTCGTAATCGATTGCGGAGGTATTGGTTTGAATGGCGGTACTGGGTGCAAGTTCCTTTAAGCCAAGCGCTTTGCTGGCTTTTTTGACTCGCTTTAGCCCAACGTTAATCAATCCAGTCAGTAGTCCATTTACAGGAATGCGATTTCGCTGGGCTTGGATTAAACGATTTGAGCTTCTAGCTTTGTCTAGAAGTGAGTTCACCAGATCAAGTTGGCGATCGCTACTTGCTAACATGACTTCCAGCCGTAAGCGTGAAACGGACACCTGCTCCTTTGACTGATCCAGCAGATCTCTTAAGTCCTTCAAGCTGCCCAGTACTGGGGTTCGCAAATCTTCAGAGACAGTTTGAACGAAAGATTGAAGCTGCCGCCGTGACTCTACTTCAGCCCGCTTCAAATGCTCATATAAATAAACTCCCAGGTTGCAGATGAAGCAGATCCACAGCTGAAACAAAACCGCCCAGCCCTGTTGAATTAGGGGTAGATCTAAGTCTAAATCCAGAGCCGCTTTTAGCCCAAAATGAAACCCCAGTGCCCCTAGTTGAGCGAGTGCATGAAGCTTCCACCGCACTGGAATTAGAGCAACCAGCGTCAGAAATACCAGCGTGAACAGCGACACATCTAGATGAAACTGCCCATCCGGTAAGTTTTGGCTAAGGATAGCACGCTCAATCAGAGCAAATCCAATTAAAGACCCATACAATCCCAAAAGTAGGAGATCTGGATTGGCGTACTTTATTCGAGTTCTTTGTAAGAGCAAATTAACTACGACACAAATCAATGCGGCAGCGTTGCAGAGCAAGACTGTATCGGCAAGGCTTGGGTTGTAGAGGTAAAAATAAATGGATGATAGGGGCAGTTGAACTAGAGTCCACAGCAGCCCTGCCCAGGTTGCTAGAAACAGGCGATCGCGAAAGAACTTTTGTCGCCAGGCAGTGTAGTCAGCGGATTCTGAAGCGGACGTAAAAGTTTTGATTCGAGCTAAGACAGCGTTAATCGGCAGAGCTTGCCATATTCTGTCTATTGCTTGCATAGCACCACCAGAGGCGTTGTTGATGTTGTTGAAGCTGTTGCGATCACGCTACTTCTTTATCGACTGAAACTGAGGATTTTTGAAGCGCTTCTCTAAAGAATCTGACTAATCTCGCCTGAGGATAGTTGCTCATTCCCCAAATTGTCATCCTCCAACTGGTTCACTCAGGTGGGTGAGGAGTATCACAACTTAAAGTGCCAATGTAGCAGCAGGAAAAGGGCGATCGCGCAGTTGAGATTCAAGAGGTATCTATGGTTTCCTTCCGTCTTCTGCCAGCACTCATCTCAATCAGCCTTACTTTGCCACTAGGGACAGCTTCAGCTCAACTGACTCCAGAAAACGAAGCAGCCCTGCTGAGAGAAATGCTGAGACTAAGATATGCATCTGAGGGGGAAGAAAACGTTCAAATTCTGGTGGGACAGCTTCCTGACCCGCTACCTGCCGACTTTCCGCTGCCCGAAGAAGCACAAATTATTGGCTCAATTGTGCGGAGCTATGGCTTCACAGAGATTATGTTGCGAACTGCTCAGTCATCAGAAGAAGTTTACTCTTTCTTTCAGCAACAGTTGCTCGATACTGGATGGCAATTGCAAGAACCTCACGCATCCCCGAAAGGTTTTATTGTTCGACTCAGTGAAGCTCATATTAACGATTTAGCATCTAGAGAACTGCCTCGTCAGTTTTGCTCTACCTCTCAAGCCGCTCTGCTGAATGTTTCAGCCCAACCTTCACCTGATTCGTCTGCAACAACGGTACAGCTTTCATTGATTGCCGGCGGATTTGAGTCTGAGCCTTCATCTGGGTTTGACTGCTCTTTAGGTATAGTAGAGGCACCTTTGCCCGCTTTGCTCCCTCCCACTGATGCTGTAGTCCAAGGTAGTGGCAGCAGCAGTGGCAACGGGGATGCGAGTGCAGATGCTGTGATTGAAACTGATTTAGATGCTGAAGCGTTAATCAACCACTATGCCAGCCAGCTTCAGCAGGCAGGCTGGAGGCAGATTGAGGCATCCGAAAGAGGGCTTTCCCGCTGGAGCTATCAGGATGAGGAAGGCAGAGATTGGCAAGGTTCGCTACTAATTACAGAGATTCAAGGAACACCCAATCAATATGCAGCCTCTATTCAAATATTGAGGCGATCGCTCAACGACGGCTAAACGAGAGAAGCTTTACCCCTGTAGGGGCAAACGACCGTTCACCCCTACTAGAGCATTGCTGGCTATACGGTACCTGCTTGCTTAAAGATTACCTGAGTTTTTTCCTCGGCAGTACACAATCACGTCCGCTGAAATTTACGCACTTGGTAACCCGCGGATTCCACAATTTCATGGGTATCTTCTCCGATGGCGGCGTTGAAACGGGCTTCGACCTGTTCAAGCTCCTCTGGGGAAATGGATTGCCATTCCTCAAAGCTAGACCAGCGCACAATAATAATCACCTCTGCTAAGTTGTCTGGACTAATCCACACCTCTTTGCCGAGAAAGCCAGGGTAAGTCGAAAGGGCAGCCGTCCAGATTTCCTCATCCTTTTGCACGAACTGCTCCCGCAGTTCTGGCGTGACATTGAACTTGAGCCATTCAATTACCATCTTTTCAACCTCAACAGAAACCATAAACCTAACGGCGTTGCTAACTTAGGGAGAATTTGTATGACGCACAAATTCATCCCAAAATGAAACAATGTACGGATAACCCGGCCCATTTGGAGAGCGGCTTCAGTGCTAAATTTGCCACAATAGACTCAGATCCCTTGCAAGAGATATCACGAGTCAGGCCTTCAGCAAAGGTGCAAATCTAATCTTTCAGCCTTGTTCTGTTTGTGAAGCAGTCTACTGTAGGCTGGAATCAGTCAGATTTTAGTCATTTCCTTTGCTTGACCTAGCCTCCCTTAGCCCAGACATAGGAACACGGCATGGATAATAACAACTTTCTTAAGCAGATATTGATGATCGGCATTGGCACAACTTCTCTAGTTACGGAAAAGCTGCGAGAAGTGAGCGACCAGTGGGTCAAAGACGGTAAGCTAGACCCTGAGCAAGCTAACAGCTTTGTCAACGACCTGTTGCAACAGCTTAAGTCTGAGCAAAGCAATTTTGAGTCGCAGATGCATCGTCAGTTGCGACACGTTTTGCAAGATTTGGGAGTGCCGCGCCAAAACGAGATGGATGAACTGCGTGGGCGGCTCGATCGCCTGGAGCGGCAGGTGCGCGATCTGGAAAATAAACTTTGGCGCTAGCTTCAGCTAGGCTTCTAGCTGACCTGAAGTATTAAACTGGGAAGCGGATTCAATTCGGTGATTGCCGAAATTTGACTGATTGTCATGAATCCACTGTCGAACACAGGAGGACTGAATTGTGCGGGAAATTTTGATCAGCTTGGGAGTCATGGCGGTTTGTTTTGTGTTTCTGGTGGTGGCTCAATTTACTGGGACAAAGGAGGCGATCGCCGCTGAGTCTCAGCCCCCCACCCTAGAAGCTCCGGCAACTCCTGCTCAAAGCCCTGCCCAAATCTTTGCCCAAGCAATTGCGCAAGCACCCGAAATCGCGCAAGCTTCTGATCTGTTAACCCCTGATGCAACCGAATCTATGCCTGAAAACGCTGAGAATATTATCACTACCCCATCTGGCTTGCAGTATATCGATATCGAAGAAGGCACAGGTGCTACCCCGCAAGCAGGACAAACAGTAGTCGTTCACTACACCGGAACGTTGCAGAACGGCACTAAGTTTGATAGCTCTCGCGATCGCAACCAACCCTTTTCCTTTCCTTTGGGCGCGGGTCGAGTGATTCGCGGCTGGGATGAAGGCATCAGCACGATGAAAGTAGGCGGCCGCCGTCAACTGATCATTCCGCCTGAGTTAGGCTATGGTGCTCGTGGTGCGGGTGGTGTGATTCCCCCCAATGCCACGCTGATCTTTGACGTGGAGCTATTGAGAATTAGCTAGTGCTGCTTGATCGGCAATTATAACGCTTCTCTAAAAAGAGGTTACAAGATAGAAGGGCACCCTGCTTCGCAGGGTGCCCTTCTATCTTGTAATCCTAATTTTTGATATTACTTCCTTGCATCAAATTCCCCTGATCAGGAAAACGAGAACTACGAGCAGGGCGATCGCTCCTATCGCACATCCAGCAATAATCTGTTGGATTGCAAGACGAGAGGAACGATCGCCCACTTCTATATCTGGCTGCATCTCATCGAGATCAATTCCTTGAGACGCTTGCAACCAAAGCTCTAACTGGTGGGCAGCAGCCGAATGTGCAGGAAACCCTTTGAGAGCGGTTTGCCAGAGGGCGATCGCTTTTTCGTCATCGCCTTCTTGTCTGTAGAGAATGCCGAGATTGGTCAGCGTTTGAGATTCTTGATAGCGATCGCCCAATTCTCTAAGCAGGCTGAGGCTTTTTTCGTAATGTTCTCTGGCTTTTTTGCGATGGTCTTGGCGAAAGTAAGCATTACCTAGACTGTTGAGGATTTGAGCTTCTGCGTGGCGATCGCTCAGCTTGCGGCTTGCCTCTAGCGCCAGTCGATGGGTTTGCTCCCAGTTTTTCCAGTCATGCCGCAGATCAAACCAGCGCGTCAAGCTTTGCGCCAATTTTACCACAGTTTCCCATGCCTGCGTTTGGTTAGCCCACTCCAACGCCGCTAACAGGTTGAGCTTTTCCCGGTCAAACCAGCTCAATACCGCTCTAAGTAACTCATCATCTCTCTGGCTAAATGCTTGCTTTTCCAGTGGGACAGGGGATTGGTCCGTCAAGTCAAATACCAACGCCAGCAATCCAGCCGTCTCGCAGTACCAGTAGCTTGCTCTTAAGCGAACAATTCGCCGCATTTCAGCCGATTCGCCTCTGGCAAGTTGTTCTTTAGCAAATAGGCGAATCAGATCGTGCAGCCAAAAACAGCCCGACTCGGCAGGCTCCAGCAACCCTGATCTCACCAGCGCAGATAGAATTTTGCTTGCGGCTTCCAGGTTGCATTCCAGCAACGCGGCCACAAGGGCGGCGGTTAGGTTGGGGCGCACCAACAGCCCAATCAGCCGCAGCAGACGCGCGATCGCCTTTTCTTGTTGGGCATAGCTGACCGCAAAACTAGCCCGAACACCTAAGTAGCTAGACTGTAGCTGTTCTAGTTTCTGGCGTTCATCGGCTAGCCGATCTGCATAGTTTTCAGGTGGCTGAGCTTGGTTGCACAGTGTGCCACCAGTAATCTTGAGTGCCAGAGGCAACCGACCGCAAAGCGTAACAAGCTGCTCGGCAGCGGTTAGTTCTGGTGGGACATCCCCTATTTTTTGCAGCAGTTCGAGCGCTTCCGCTGGGGGCAAAGGTTCTAGCTCTAGCGTGGTTCCGGGCAGTTCCAATCGCTGGCGACTCGTCACAATTGCTGTACAGGTTGGGCTATCGGGCACCAAGGGTTGCACCTGGGCTGCATCACGGGCGTTATCCAGCACCATCAAAACCCGTCTTCCAGACAGCATCAGTTGATAAATGCTCTGCTGCTCTGCCAGACTTGCTGATGCCATCGGGTAGCCCACGCCCAATGCTTGTAAAAAACTGCTTAAAACCTCTTGCGGTTCTAGCGGTTGATTTTCTGTACCGCGCAAATTTGCATAAAACTGAATCTCTGACAGGTCATGCTTGATGCAATGAGCAACATGAATTGCAAAGGCTGACTTACCTACGCCCGCTGTCCCGGATATGGTCAACAGAGTGGGATCGCCTTCACCCTGTGCTTGAAGAATCGCGATCGCCTTCTCTAACTCAACTGATCGCCCGGTAAAGTGGGTAATCTCCGTTGGAAGCTGATGCAGCGAGGCAGATTCTACTCCGAGGGTATGCAGACATGTGCGAATCTCATGGCGATCGCCCCAGGTTCCTGTTCTTGGGTCGTGATGATGCAGTTCATACTCCTGTTCAGCCTTTGCTGAGGCTCGTGTCTCATCGCCAATCATCGTTCTGCGTACCCTGTTGACTTATTTTCACTAACCGACGTACTTTTCCCCCGCCCAGTGAGGAGTCAACAGCACCGCCGAAGTCGCCAGTGCAGCAAACACTGAAGCCCGATGGTGTGGATTAACGACCACCACGGGCGGGCGATCGCTCCGACCATAGCCTAACCCTGTGAGTATTTCCTCCGAACTTAGCGCCCCCGCACAGTCTGTGTGCGTCAGCCCTATCACCATCGGAACCTCAACCCGTTTTTGCATAAATGCAATAATTTCACGAGTCGGCTGAAAGTCCTCTCGACGGTGGGCTGCGACCAGCAAGATGTAAGCTTCTGCCTGTTGAATCAAAAGCTCCCACATAAAGTCAAATCGCACCTGTCCTGGCGTACCGTAGATGTGCAAAGCGACCTGAGAATTAAGCTGAATTCGATTAAAGTCAAATGCTACCGTCGTTGTTTTCTTTAGCGCAGCGATTTCGTCTGTTGCGATTTCATCTGTTTCTATACTGCCAAGCTCACTCACCGTTTGCACAAAGGTGGATTTGCCCGCTCCCACCGTTCCTGTCACCACCAAACGCAAGGTTTTCATTCCCATCACCGTACAATTTGAACTCTGGGTCGATACTCCTCCTGTCCAAAGTTTTGCCGAGCTGGAACAGTATTCAAATCCGGCGCAAGCTGTGACATCAGGTAGGACATCAACATGACGTTGAGCGTTTCTAAAACCGAATTTTTCTCATTGGGGTTAACGGTTACGATTGTCGGCAGGTTGCTCAAATCGGTGTAGCCTAGCCGCATTGCAATTTCCTCTGGCGATCGCGCCCCCGGGCAATCTCGATGGGTCAGCCCAATCACCATTGGAATCTGCACCCGTTCATTCATAAACGCAATGATTTGACGTGCTTTTACCAACTCATCAATTCGGTGAGCCGCAACCAGCAGCACATAGGCATTGGCGCGTTGAATCAAAATATCCCACATGAAGTTAAAGCGTGATTGCCCCGGAGTGCCGTAAATGTGAATTTCTAATCTGGGACCGAACGAGAGCCGACCAAAGTCAAAGGCGACTGTTGTTTTCTGTTTGATTTGGGCTGTTTCATCGGTTGCAGTGCGATCGGTGTCGATCGCCTCAATGTCGCTCACCGTGCGAACAAAAGTGGACTTGCCCGCTCCCGCAGTTCCCGTTACGACCAAACGCATGAGTCTCATGGTATTGCTCCACAAAAAGATTCCAGTCTTGCAACTTTGAGAAGATTAGCCCTGTAAAGGCGAACGCTGTTCGCCCTTACCCAAGCATCGCCAGTTATGCGGTAATTTCTTGCCTAAGAATTGTCTAAGCTCTAGCTGGTCGAGCGCGAGACATCATACCAATCGAAGGTTCAGGTCGAGGTTGACCCACGTTAAATAACGTACTTCTTAAATCAGAAACGGCGCGTTTGATTTCCAGCATTAGCACACCCTGTTTTGCCGTCTTTCCTGCTAGCACCAAAAAGACGGCATCTTGCCCACAGCTTGTCAAAATGCTAAATCCTTCATCGCCTTCCACGTAAAGTCGGTCAATCGTACCTCGCGCTAGTTCTTTGCCGATGCGTTCGCCTAAAGACAGCATCGCGGCAGACATCGCCGAAACTCGCTCCTCATCCATTGCACCAGGCAGATTGGTGACTAAAGGTAAACCATCGGGTGTGACTAGTGCTGCCCCCTGAACATCAGAAGTCGCAGAGACAAAATTTTGAAGAATTAACCCAAGTCTTTCTGTATTGATCGCCATTGTTGTGTTCCTGCCTAAATTTCTAAAGGTGTGCCAAACCAGGTTTCTAGCTGCATCAGTCAATTCTCTTCAGTTCTCTAATGGCTTTGCTTTTAGAACAAAGTATGTTTGAGATCAGAAACAGCACGCTTGATTTCCAGCATCAATACACCCTGTTTTGCAGCTTTTCCTGCCAGTACCAGGAAGACTGCATCCTGCCCGCAACTTGTTAAGATGCTGATGCCTTCATTGCCCTCTACATACAGGCGATCAATTGCACCCCTCGCCAATTCTTGACCGATACGTTCGCCTAAAGACAGCATTGCAGCAGACATTGCTGAGACTCGCTCTTCATCCATTCCACCAGGCAAATTAGAAGCCAAAGGTAGCCCATCGGGAGTAACAATTGCTGCCCCTTGAACATCAGACGTAGTGGATACAAAGTTTTGCAGGATGTACCCTAGTTTCTCTGTGTTGATTGCCATGATTGTGTGCCTATTTTTGTGTTTCTACTAGAGGTTGGAAATTGTTGGATTAGAAGTTTCTTCAGCTTCTGAACCGAATATTGTTGAGCCTATGCTTTCAGCAATGAGGCCTTGAATAAACCTTTCTACCCTGTTTATCTTCTGTTTTCCAACTTCATGAACGACCATTGTTATTGCTGAAATGACACGTTGAGAACTAATCTCAATCTGTGCGTGAAACTCAATTTGCTAGTGCGATCGCTATAGCCAACACCCTAATCACCCATTTCGGAAATATTTCATGAAACTGCCGCAAAAATATTTCATGTTGGTGATGCATCCATCTCAAGTGCTGCTCAAGTTAGAGTGACTATTTATTATTAGCAGTTGAATTTGCTAATGTCTGCATCTTTAAAGAAATGTTTGTCGCTTTTTCGTATTCTTCTTACCAAAAGTTGAAAGATTCACTGATGTCATTTTCGCAGATTGAAAATTTGACACTTTGTTTATTCTTCAAGACAGCTAATAGCTTCTGCAATGAACTAGTCATTCAAACAAATTAGAAATCAATGCACAAGATTAATGACCTTTTCGAGAAATTCCTAATCCATCCGGATGCTTGAATTAATGAGTTAAGTAATGCAAGGTTGCAGGCTTGTTTAAATAGCTAAACAATTTCCAGTATAAATTTACATTGTTTAATAGGTTCTGGTTGCACGATTTGCATGAGGAAAAATTCTGGCTGATTGGTGCCAATTCAGGCTTATCAGGACTTGGAAGCTTCGGTTCTACTTTGAAAAGAAGCTTCTAATTAGCTTTTCTGCAGAAGATTTTTACCATAAGCTCGTTAGATGTCTTGTCTTTTGTAACAATTAGCTTAATTAAATCGTGCAGTAATCTATGCTTTGGGGTCAGCTAATATGGAAAAAACAATGGTTGCTTGGACGGTCATATTACTAGCCCATTCAGTTAATTGATCTGCAATACTTGCACTTTTCTTTGATTAGATGAATTGCCAATTAATAGCTTGATGTGTTGCAGATTTAGCGATTGTATTGCAAATTTTGAGCAGGCAAACGATGCAATTTCCGTTCTTTTTCTCAATCATCTAATCTGAAACGATTGCATTATGGTAGAAGAATGTGCCGTCAACCCAAGCGTGTGTTGCAAATTCCATGACTAATAATCTGGGTTCTTCTGACCAATCCACACCCAAAAATATTTCTGAGCAGAAGGTAGCCATCAAGATACAGCTACCCATGAGTTTGGCAAAAGCGATCAAGCGGCGTGCCAGTCGATTAGGTCAAAATCACAATGAGGTGATTTTGGCGGCACTTCAACGTCTGCTGGAGGAGGAGGAGGAACCTGATCAGCTTACCTCTTCCCGATTTGTCACCGTTGAGGACTTAACGGAGCTAGTTACCCGCATTAGTGCCTTAGAATCGGTCAGTAGCAGGATGAAAGATTTGCAGGGAAAGTGGATCGCCTCCTGAGTGAGCGATCGCCCTCACCTCAGGAGGCTTCTCCAACCCATTTTTTCGATTCAGAAGCGACTTTTGCAGAGGCGATATCTGTTGAGTCCTTACCGCCTCAACCGACTCAAACTTTTAGCTTGACTCCTTCTCATCAGGAAACCTGCCCAAAATGCAGCAGTCGGCTTGGACCGCCACTGAAATCATCTGGACGACAGATTTGCATTAAGTGCGGATGGACAGATAAGCCTAAAGGAGCTACTGCCTCCCAACGAGACGAAATCCCTCGTGCAGCTTCTGCATCCGTCAGCTTGCCCGACTACGAACTCAGGAAACTACTAGACCAGGCTGCTTCTGAGTCTTTGAACAACATGAAGCCCAAGCGTAAGCAAACCCCAAATTCTAATAAAAATAAGTCGCTGCCGTTGGAGGATGAGGGGGAGTGAGGGCGAAGCAGAAGCGATCGCTTCTTTAAAGTCGCTACTCTCCAAGGTCATTACTCTAAGATGAGTGAGTCATGGCACTCTGCCTGACCCTTGTCCGACCTACCTAAAAGGGAGTTCAATTGTGCAGCCTACCGCAAACAATGCTCCAGACAACACTCCTCCAGACAACACTCCTCAAACTCCAAAAGGGCTGCTCGGCGATCAAAATCTTTTAATCATTTTTGCGATCGCCCTGATTGCTATCCTGGGAGTCTCTAGCGTCACGCCAACGTTTCCTCGCTTAGCTGAAGCGCTGGAGGTGCCACCCCAAAACATTGGGTTGCTAGTCACCGTCTTTACCTTTCCCACAGTAGTTTTAGGTCCGGTTTTAGGCTTTCTAGCCGATCAGTTTGGCAGGCGAAAAATTTTGGTTCCGTCTTTGCTGCTGTTTGGCATTGCGGGGACAGCCTGTGCCTTTGCCCGTGACTTTAATCTGCTGCTATTTCTCCGCTTTCTTCAGGGTGTTGGAGCCGCATCGTTACTGTCGCTCAGTATTACCCTAATTGGCGACTTATATTCGGGAGACAGGCGCATCACAGCGTTGGGCTATCACGGTAGCGTCACCAGCATGGGTACAGCTAGCTATCCCATTATCGGTGGGGCGCTTGCTAGCCTGGGCTGGTATTATCCGTTTGCGCTGCCGATTTTAGCAATTCCAGTAGGGCTGCTAGTTCTGTTTGCGCTGCATAATCCTGAACCCAAAGCCCGGTTAAATTTACACGAATATTTGAGAAATGCCTTGACCGTGCTAAAGAATCGTCAGATTCTTGGGTTATTTCTAGCCAGCACTGCCAATTTTGTGCTGCTCTATGGTGCTTACGTCACTTACTTGCCGCAATTGATTGAGGAATCGTTTCAGACCTCTACTTTTACGATTGGGCTGATGCTCTCTAGCGTTTCGGTGGCGATCGCCCTTACGTCTTCTCAAATCGGCAATTTAGCAAGGCGCTTTTCACCTCAAACCCTGATCAGAATCTCCTTTGGGTTTTATGGGCTGGCGCTGCTGCTCGTTCCGTTTATGACTAATCTCTTGATGCTGCTGATTCCAACGACTCTCTTTGGCATTGGCTTGGGTATTGGTTTTCCCAGTATTCAAACACTTCTGGCAGAGCTATCGCCCCGACAGTATTTGGCGACTGTAATGTCGGTCAATGGTACTTTTTTTGGCATTGGTCAAACGCTAGGCCCTGTGCTGATGGGAGTTGCCTTTGCGATCGGAGGGATTAACAGCGTCTTCTTTGTAGGAGTTGGATTTGCGATCGCTGTCTCCATCGTCTTCCGCTATTGCGTTTGTATGTAATACCATTCCAAAAACTAAGGCTACAGATGGAAGGGCACCCCGCTCAGCGGGGTGCCCTTCCATCTGTAGCCTCGTTTTAGAGAAACGTTGTAATGCCGTTTCTACATGAGCTTACTATTTTGAAGCGTGTCCCAATTACAGCCGTTTTCAGATGAGTCAGCCACATCGTAGGGACGAACGGCGGTTCGCCCTTACAAAAGATTGTGGTTTATTCAAGTGAAACCCGCTGTAAGCGAAGACACGCCTCAATATATGTTGGCTTATTTGAGAGGACGCAGCATTACATCATACCCATGCCACCCATGCCACCCATACCACCCATGCCACCCATGCCACCCATACCGCCCATGCCACCATCGGCAGGAGCCGCAGATTTAGGTTCTGGCTTTTCGACGACGAGCGCTTCAGTGGTGATTACCATGCCAGCAACGGAACCCGCATCTTGCAGAGCAGAACGTACCACCTTTGCGGGGTCGATGATTCCGGCTGCAACTAGGTCTTCAAATTCGCCCGTCAGAGCATTGTAGCCAACGTTGAAATCCAAATCACGGACCTTCTCAACAATTACGGAACCTTCGGCTCCAGCATTGTCTGCAATTTGACGCAGTGGGGCTTCCAGGGCTTTGATTACAATGTCTGCCCCGATCCTTTCTTCAACGTTCAAGCTGTTCCTGAAGTCCTGCTGCACTTTCTGAGCCAGGTGAATCAGGGTTGTGCCACCACCCGGAACGATGCCTTCTTCAACGGCTGCTTTGGTTGCGTTGAGCGCGTCTTCGATTCGCAGTTTGCGATCTTTAAGTTCAGTTTCTGTAGCAGCCCCAACTTTGATTACCGCAACGCCACCAGACAGTTTTGCCAACCGCTCTTGCAGCTTTTCTTTGTCATAGTCAGATTCAGTGCGACCCAGTTCCTGGCGAATTTGAGCGATGCGCTTGTCTAGATCAGCTTTATTAGCAGCTTCAGCGACGATCGTAGTGCTGTCTTTGGTAATCGTCAGCTTACGAGCAGTTCCCAACATGTCAAGGCTGGCAGTGTCGAGGCTCAAGCCGATTTCCTCGGAGATCATTTGTCCACCGGTGAGGACGGCAATGTCTTGCAGCATGGCTTTGCGACGTTCGCCAAAACCAGGTGCTTTGATCGCGACAGCGTTCAGTACTCCACGCAAACGGTTGACGACTAGCGTTGCCAGAGCTTCACCATCTACGTCTTCTGCAATGATCAGCAGGGGTTGACCAGAACGAGCAATTTTTTCAAGGACGGGCACCAGGTCTTGAATGGTGCTGATTTTCTTGTCAGTGAGCAGAATCCGAGCGTTTTCAAGCTCGCAGATCATCCGCTCACTATCGGTTACGAAGTAGGGTGAGATGTAACCCCGATCGATCTGCATCCCTTCAACTGTTTCCAGTTCGGTTGCTAGAGATTTAGATTCTTCGACGGTAATTACGCCATCTCTGCCGACTTTATCCATTGCTTCGGAAATCATCGCGCCGACTTCTTCATCACTGCCCGCAGATACGGCAGCAACCTGGGCGATCGCATTTCCTTCAATGGGCTTGGCAATTGCCTCAATTTCTCTGACAATCTGGGCGATCGTTTTCTCGATGCCGCGTCGCAAGCTAACCGGGTTTGTTCCTGCTGCAACGTTCTTCAAGCCTTCCCGAATCATTGCCTGAGCTAGAACAGTGGCGGTGGTTGTACCATCTCCTGCCAAATCCTTAGTTTTAGAGGCAACTTCGCGAATCAGTTGAGCGCCCGTGTTTTCTAGCGGATCTTCTAATTCAATTTCCTTGGCGATCGTGATGCCGTCGTTGACAATCTGGGGTGCGCCATACTTCTTCTCTAGCACGACGTTTCGACCTTTAGGTCCAAGCGTGATTCGCACCGCGTCAGCAAGGGCATTTACGCCTCGTTCTAGCGCTTGCCGAGATTCTTCATCAAATACAACAAATTTTGCCATTGCCTGTCTCTCAGTCTCTCTATCTGAGTTCTCCTTCCAGAATTTAGCACTCTCTGATGGGGATTGCTAACGATCAGTTTCTCTCAAACAATGGCGGAATTCACGACTTGCCAAGGAAGGCTCGTTATCTATCGCTGCCAAACTTGAACTGTTGAGCCAGCGACCGCAATAAATCGCTGTCCATCAGCAGTGAAGTGAAAGGAAACACCTGAATAGAGATTGGGAAAAGCTTGCTGACGCTCTCCAGTCGCAATGTTGAATAGCCCGACGCTGTAGGGTGAGAGGTCGTAGGAAGGAGTATTTTCAACCGATGAAATTAAGGCATCGGCAGCAAGAGTTTGACCATCAGGGCTGAACAGGAGGCGATCGCCAAACGGCGGCGGTGCGGTAGTTAGTCCTTGATTGATCGGCATTGTGCGTTCCAGCTGTAGCGATCGCATACTCCAAAGTTTTACTGTGCCGTCTTCGCTCCAGCTTGCTAGAGTTCTTCCATCCGGGCTAAAGGTTAACGAGCGGATACCACCTATGTGTCCGGTGAGAGTTACGACTCGTGAACCAGTTCGGGCATTCCACAGTTTGATGGTGTTATCAGGGTCAACAGTAGCGATGATTTGCGTTAACCCAGAGGCAAGCCGAATTCCGGTCGGGTGAAAGGCAAAGGGGATGCGCCCACCGTTATCCGTGTCGGTTCTGCTTTGAGACAACTGGCGAATCGGTTGTCCATCTATATTCCACAGTTGCAGAGCGTTACTGTCATGGAGAACGCTGACGAGGCTTTGTCCATCTGGGCTAAAAGCAACCGTTTGAATTTTGTCTTGTCCGGGTTGCATTCCCAAGCTGAGGGTGCGGCGCACTTCACCAGTGTTAAGGTTCCACAATTTCACAGTCAGGTCAGAACTGCCGCTGGCAAGGGTTTGACCGTCGGGGCTAATGGCGATCGCATGAACCGCATACTGATGTCCGCTCAACGTGCGAATTGCCTCACCCGTTCTGGCATTCCATAGCTTTACAGTGCGATCGGACATACCTGCCGCAACAGTTTCGCCATCGGGTGTGAAGGCGATCGCGTGAACCACATCTCCCATCAAATGAATATTGACCAGTGAACCTGGTTCTTGAATGTCGCCATTGGGAGAAACCCATTCATCAGCGGTGCCCTGCACCAGTGTGGCTGTCTTCTCTCCCGTTTGCAGATTCCATAGTGTCAGGGTGCTACTGGGATCATTGCTACAGGAGCGCTCCCGGCTAATGCTGCTGACCGCAAGCGTCTGACTATTAGGACTAACAGCCATTGTCTTGGGATAAACCGGACACACGGTACCGGGATAAACCTGTGCTAGGTCAATTTCATAGCTCAGTTGGGCGTTTCCCCAGGCTTCTGGTTGATTCGCCTGGACTACGTTGGTCGTCCGGGTAGGCTGAGGTACACCGTGCGGCTGAAGGGTTAGCGCTGAAGCGGGAATTGCAGCAAGCAGGGCAAGAGAGGTGAAAGAAGCGATCGCAAAACGCATAAATCAGTAGCCGTAGCAAATAATAACCATGACATTTGGACAGAGATGCATCCGAAGCGCAGTCCCTCATCCAATCATGGCGAGAAGTTGTGCGATCGCTCCTTTGAATATGGCAGAACCACAACTGGCATGACGAGCGGCGATGCTTATTTCAATCCCCAAGATGCGATCGCCAAACATCCCCAACCGATTAGAAAGGCAACGCCTCCTAAAGGTGTAATTGCCCCCAACCATTTAATTCCAGAAAGGCTCAAGGCGTAAAGGCTACCTGAAAAAATTGCGACTCCAACGACGAAAGCGATCCCCGATGCGGTTAAAAGAGATTGATTTGTCTCAGCCCGCAGCAGCAACAGCGTCACGAATAGCAACGCCAGCGCATGATACATCTGGTAACGTGCCCCAGTTTCAAAGATTTCTAGGGCGCGATCGCTCAGCTTTTCTTTTAGTGCATGAGAAGCAAAAGCCCCAGCCGCAACTGAGGTGCCACCAAAAATGGAGGCGATCGCCAAAAAAATTTGACTCATGATTGCCCAATAGCTCCAAAAACTGCAATAGGATGATGAATCTGGTTTAGGAATGAATTAGTTTGGAGCGATCGCCCCACCATGATTGATCATGATCGCTTATTCAAAGAATTGCTCTCTACTTTCTTTGTGGAATTCATTGACCTGTTTCTGCCGGAGGTCAGCGCTTACTTGGAGCCAAATTCTCTGACTTTCTTAAATACAGAAGTGTTCACTGATGTGACGGAGGGCGATCGCCACGAAGCTGACCTGCTCGTCCAAGCCAACTTTAGAGGAGAAGACTCCTGTTTTCTAATTCACACTGAGCATCAGTCTTACGCTGAATCAAACTTCGGGCAGCGAATGTTCAACTATTTTGCGAGGCTCTATCAGAAATATCGCTTGCCCATTTACCCAATTGTCGTCTTTTCGTTTGATGAACCGTACCGGGCAGAGGGCGATCGCTTTGAAGTCACATTCCCCAACAAACTGGTGTTGCAGTTCAACTACGAAGTCATTCAACTTAATCGCTTGAACCGGCGCGACTTCGTTCGCCAGCCTAATCCTGTTGCTAGTGCGCTCATGGCAAAAATGAGAATCCCTCAAGCAGAACGCCCCAAAGTTAAGCTCGAATGTCTGCGTTTGCTGGCAACCCTGCGCTTAGATCCAGCCCGAATGCAGCTAATCTCTGGCTTCATTGATGTTTATCTACGTCTGAACCCTTCAGAACAGCAGCAGTTTCAGAACGAGCTTGATAGGATTAACCCAAGACAGCAGCGGGAGGAAGTTATGGAAATCGTTACCAGCTGGATGCAAGAAGGAATAGAGCGAGGACTGGAGCAAGGACTGGAGCAAGGACGGCAAGAAGGGGAGATAGCTGTAATTAGCCGTCTACTGTCCCGTAAGTTTGGGGCTGTGGATGCTGAATTGCAGGAACGTTTGCGTCAGCTTTCGATCGCTCAACTAGAAGATCTGGCAGAAGCCCTTTTAGATTTCTCCACTAAAGCTGACTTGATGGATTGGTTGAATCGCCGCTCCTGAGCCTGTGCAGGATTCACCAGTGCAAACAGAATGGGTTCGTTAATTGGGCGATCGCTAGAATAATCAAGAGTGAATGCTTCACCTTTAGCGATTTTCCCGATATCCACACAACTTTAGCGTTTCAAAGTTATGCATATCTTGTGGCTTACAGTTATCGGATTATTTCCCGTGTTAGGACTGTTTTATCTCTATAAAGACGTTCGCAAAGTTCGCAACTGGAAACATGACCCAGCAGGAACGTTTGCTGAAGCGACCTCTGCAGGATGGGAGCCACTTGATGGAGTTGGGACTGAACAGGCTTGCCATAGTGGTTCTGTGCTTGGCGCAACGGGTATTTGCGACGCTGTTCACGGAATAGATTTTGGGCACATTTTTCACCACTAGTCCATCACCATGCCGCCATCCACGTTCATGGTTTGCCCAGTGATATAGGCAGCGGCGGGATCAGCAGCCAGGAAACGCACTAGTCCGGCAACCTCCTCTGGTTTGCCATAGCGACCCAGGGGAATATATTTAAGAATTTCCTCAGCCTTAACATCCTGAGTCATGTCGGTTTCAATGAAGCCGGGAGCAACCACGTTGACCGTAATGCCTCGGCTGGATAGCTCCTTTGCAACGGTTTTGGAAAAGCCAATCACCCCTGCTTTAGCGGCTGCGTAGTTTGCCTGTCCCGGATTGCCCATCAAACCTGATACAGAAGAAATCTGCACAATCCGACCTGACTTTTGCTTCAGCATAATTTTGCTGACTGCTCTGGTGCAGAGAAAAACGCCGGTCAGGTTGAGGTTGATCACAGCTTGCCAGTCTTCGGGCTTCATTCGCAGCAGCAGCGTGTCGCGAGTGATTCCGGCATTGTTCACCAATACGTCGATTCGCCCCCATTTTTCCATGACGGCATTGACCAGAGTATCAACCTGGTCGGCTTGGGAGACATCGGCTTGCAGAGCGATCGCCCCTCCTCCCATTCCCGTAATTTCTGCAACGACCTCATCGGCAGCTTTGCTTGAGTTCGCATAATTCACTGCTACATTAGCTCCTTCTGCCGCCAATGCCAGGGCGATCGCCCGCCCAATGCCTCGCGAGGCACCCGTAACAATTGCCACCTGATCTTTGAGCCGTTGGGAATCTAGGGATGCTGCCATAACCTGTACCTCTTGTCGCAGAATGCTGAGCCATAGAGAATCGCCAAGCGATTGTCGAGCTATGACCGATTAAAATTGCTAGACCATATTAAGGCATTTGGGGTATCCTTACCGACTCCCAAAAATTTGCACTAGGATCGAGCCATCAAAACCAAATTCCGTTTAGCAACCCTGTAGCAATATGGCGACCAAGAAGCAGTTCGGTAGCTTTGAGGAAATGCTCTCCGGTTCAGACGTGCCGCTGTTGGTAGATTTCTATGCGCCCTGGTGTGGTCCCTGCCAGATGATGGCAAAAATTTTAGAGCAAGTAAACGCTCAAATGGGACAACAACTCAAGGTCGTAAAAATCAACACCGACAACTATCCTGCTTTGGCGACCCAGTATCAAATTCATGCCCTGCCGACGCTGGTGCTGTTTAAGCAGGGGGAACCCGTTGAGCGAATTGAGGGTGTGGTGCCCGCCGATCGCCTGATTCAACGATTAAAAACTTTGGTCGAGTAATGGCTTCTCTCAATACCAGGGCTGAGTTAGATCGCCTGCTGCAAACTCGCAATGAGCATCCCGAAAAAGCAGCAGAGATTGATGCTGCTATTCATAGGGCGTTTTCCCAAACTCATGCTGTTTTGGTGTTAGACATGTCGGGCTTTTCAAGGCTGACGGTGCGTTATGGAATCATTCACTTTCTAGCGATGATGCATCGGCTGCATGTCATTGCCTTGCCTCTGATTAACCAACACCAGGGTAAGTTGATTAAGCAAGAAGCGGACAACTTGTTTGCGGTGTTTCCGACAGTAGCGCTGGCAGTCGAGGCGGCAGTTGATCTGTTGAAAACATTAGCAGCGGTAAACACAGGCTTGCCTGATTCGCTAGACCTGTTTGCCAGCATCGGCATCGGTTACGGAGAGGTGCTGATGGTAGAAGATAGCGACATGTATGGCAGTGAGATGAATCTTGCTTCAAAGCTGGGGGAAGATCTGGCGCGATCGGGAGAAATCTTACTCACAGAGGCGGCATTTACTCAGATAGATCCAGTAGATCCAGCATCCGATCGCTGGGAAGAACTGGAATTTTCTGTTTCTGGGCTTCAACTGATGACTCATAAGCGGCTTTGGCAGGGAAGCCGCGATCGCTTCTGATTAACCTTCTCAACACAATCTCTGAGCGAAGCTTTAAGAATTCCACTTCTACGCAAAAGCAAGTCCGGAACGATGAAGGAAATTATGTAGATTCTGACTGGCTACCTGATTCGCATTGGTACAGTTGATACCTATATCCATCAACGGAATCTGCGTCATCATCTGGATTACAGTTTTGCTTTCGCAGAAACGAGTCAAGCAGTTCAGTTTCAGTTGGACGCTGAAAGTTGAGCAACCAGAGATTGAGCGGACGAGGCGATCGCTCCAGCGCCTCGCGCATTACGGTCGTCGTAAATTTAGGGCTTTTGCCCTGACTGATCATCAGAAACTGCGTATTCTCTGCGGCGGTTGGGTCAGTGGCGTGTTTTAGCTCCCAAGCAATTCCCATGAGCCTGCCCGTTTGCCCATGCGTACGATGGGCGATCGCCACCAACACAGGAATCTCAGCACTATCTTGAATAACTGCTGCTACTACATCCGGGCGGTGAGTTTTTTGGTAGCCCAGATTTGTCACCACCGTTAACCCACCTAAAAAGCTGAACAGCCCAATTAAGATTACGGTTCGTTTGCCCCCTGACATAACACTTGACCACAGTCGAGCCAACCAACCCGGTTTTGGCTGAATCCTTGGCTCAGTCCTCCAAAGTGCTGCAAGGGCAGCAGCAATCAGCACGATGACTGCTGGAAAATATGCAAAGTTGTAACGAAATGCGCTCATCAAATCGATTTCTAACAGATAGGTGATGCCCAAAAAAATGGCGATCGCCTTCACCACAAATCCGCCTAGAACCTGCATTGCTAGCCGCTTGCCCGATTTTGCATACTGTATTTTGCAGCCAGCGTAGAGCTTCGGCAATGTCCACAGCACCAGCAAGATCAAGGCTGCCCCAGAGATTGTGACGATGAGTTCGGACTCTGCTTGAATGGGAAGCAGGTAGAGCATTGTAATCCATCCCGCTAAAGCCTGTCCCAATGGGTCTAGGAGTGCTAATCCAGTGCGATCGCCCCGATAAATCCACTGGGTTAAGCCAGTGTCCTGAGTACTTTGCAGAAAAGGCAGCCAAATCAGTCCTCCTGCCAACGTTCCCAGCGCCACGCCGCCAAGTCGTCCCCAGAAAGAAGGTTGCCATACACCTCGCTCACGCCAACTTTGAATCAGCCCCAAGCTGAGTAGCACCAACGCCTCAGCGCAAATCGTGAATACAAAGAAATAGTGTGTCGCAATGCCCAAGGTGTTGATTACAACCCAAAGCAACCCCAATCCAACCGAAAACGGGGTGCGATAGTAAACTGCTCGAGCTGCCAAAACTAGACAACCCAAAGAAGCAATTACCCACAAGACGGGCAGCGTGTAGTGTCGCGCCTCTTGTGCCAGGTAGACTGCGAATGGAGAAACAGCCATCAGTGCTGCGGCAATTTGCCCAATCAAGCGTGAGTGGAAGGCTAGCCAGCTTAAACCAAATACGGCTGGGATGGCAGCAACCCCAAACAGCGCAGAGAGCGATCGCACTCCCCAAACTGAAACCAATCCTTCCGAGCTAGACCATAACCGCAGCCACCAATGGGTCAAGACAAAATAAAGCGGTGGGTGATTGCTCTCGTTTAATAGATTGCCTATAACCTGTCTAATTCCAGCTTGAGGTTCAACTTGCAGCGGCTGCAGTAAATCATCTAGCGTCACAATTTGATCTAACGCTACTGCTTTAAAGCTGTGTCCCAAGCTGAAAACAATCGTGGAAAACTCATCTGTCCAAAGCGGTTTTGCAGTCAGATTAGTGAAGCGTAGTCCTATTCCAAGGGTCATCCAGACCAGCAACAACAGAGGGTGAAACCACCAACGTTGACTTAAGGCATTCAACTTGCACCACATCAGGCAACTCTACAAAACACAACTTTTGTAATCCGAAGGTCTAGCTGATGCAGATTTAAGTCTGTTTTGAACTGCTTCAACTTTCAACCTGGCGAGATACTACTGCTGTCAGGATGGCATGAATAGCAAGGATCTCAACACTTTCTGCATTGAAATATTTGCGGTAGATGACTTTAACCAGCGATAAAAGCCATTGCTAAACGGGCTAAATCTTTTAACGTTCCGCTTCGTTTACAGCTCTTTTAGCAGAATCAAGAGTGCATCTGCCAGGTAATTGTATTCTGCCAGATGGTTGTAGATCTGAGCTGAGACACGAATTAATCGTTTACTAGAGGGATACCAGGGAATAATTGGAACTTCAATGTGAAAGCGATCGCCCAACGCTTCATACAGCGGTTCCCAGTCGCCGTCGGGCAGCGGCACGGTTGCTATTGAGCCAACCATCTCAATAGGGCAGGGTGGAGCAATTTCTAAGGACTGACAGAGCGTTTTCTGAGCTGCGATCGCCAAATTTCGATTGTGTGCCATCAGTTCCGTCCAGCCTCCCGGCAGAATTAAGCCCATAAACCGCAGCGCTTCTGCAACACAGAGATAGGCAGTTGGATCGCCTGTTCCCGCCCAGTCAAATTCCAGATGAAAGCGAGATCGATCCGTGCGCGGTGAATTGGCTCCATGACTGATGGTAAGCGGACGAATAGCGTGCTGTCGATCGCGTCTCACATACAAAAAAGCGCTGCCTTTAGGTGCACACAGCCATTTGTGGCAGTTCCCGGTGTAGTAGGTTGCGCCCAATTCTGCCAGATTCAGCGGAATCATTCCCGGCGCGTGGGCACCATCTACCAGCAGCTCAATTCTTCGTGCGGAGAGTTGCTGCGCCAAGATTTGAATCGGTAATACCAGGCTAGTCTGGCTCACGACGTGATCCAGCAGAACTAGCTTTGTCCGAGGTGAAACTTTGGCTAAGACTGCTTCAACAACCTGATCTGAGGAAGCAATTGGAAAGGGAATATCTGCCACAACCACAGTCGCTCCCGATCGCTCCGCAACGAAGTTCAGAGCATTTCGCGAGGCATTGTACTCCTGATTTGTGGTTAAAAGCTCGTCCTCAGGCTGAAAGGAGAGCGATCGCAACACCGTATTGATGCCGGTCGTGGCATTCTGGACAAACACCAGATCGTCTACCTCTGCGCCAACAAAGTTTGCCAAGGCAGCTCGTGACTGGTCAAGCAACGGTTCTAATTCTTTGACCATGAAGCGTAGGGGCTGCTGCTCTAGCTGCTGTTGGAGCGATCGCTGCTGCTCCAAGACCGCAACGGGACAAGCTCCGAATGAGCCGTGATTCAAAAACGTGACTGCCGGATCGAGTGACCAAAATTTTGAGTACTCAGAAGCAGCAGGTCTGGAAACTGAATGAGAAGTCGAATGCATGGGTTGCAGCCTGAAAACTGCAACCAATCTAGCGGATGAGCAAGTCCCATAGCAGCAAAATTCCCTATGCGGGCTTAGCCTTCGCAGGTAGACCCTGGAATGGATCAAAATTCTTGCCCGGATGCCAAGCGATCAAAATTCTTGCCCGGATGCCAAGCCCCTACTTCCAGACTATGAGCTGACCTTTTCAAGTATTTTCTTAAACTCCCCAGGCAGGATTCGAACCTGCGACCAATCGATTAACAGTCGATCGCTCTACCACTGAGCTACTGAGGAACGCGTATTTCATAGTATCGATTAACCAGGCATTTTGGCAAGCTCTAATACAAACTTTCTTTTGCTTTCTGCCTTGCCTTGCTTTAGCTAACCTGAGTTTTTGCAACTCAGTCACTTATTCTAACCCTAATCGCATCCGAGCTAGCCGCTGTTGGGCTACTGGATCAAGGGAACTGGAGAGGAAACGGTTGGGCGATCGCCCCTTCCCCCCTCGTTGCTTTCGGCGGACCTTGAGAGCTGCCAACTCGACATCAGCCAATAGCCGCTGCGCCGACATCCATTCTGCCCCAAATCCAACTACCGTAAGCTGCTGTGCCCGATCGGACGTGGCCACAATCAGCCGCTGCTCAAACTTTCGTAAGTCGTTACGAAATAGGGCACAGGTTTTTTCAATATAGGTGTCAGCTGTTTGCTTGTGATCGGTGTAGCAGATTGAAAGGTTTTGAGTCATCATCTCCCGGCTACCGGGACTGCCTTGATACTGAGCATCAAAAACAATGTGTGTGTCAAACCCTTGGAAAGCGCTGTAGCCCACTAGCGACTCGGCTAACTTGCGCCTTGCTGCTTCCAAGCCTTCCGTGTCCCGAACCTGCTGCAACGTAGACCAGGCTCCAATGATGTTGTAGCCATCCACCAGTAAAATTGCTTGTGTTGAGGGGCGTGGCATGGTCAAACACCCAAAATTTCAAAGTAAAACGGCAGTTAAGCAGTTAATGTTTACTTAATAGTTCCAATATAGCGGGTAGCTCTATTACATTGTGTAAACGATTGAACACAAATTCAAATGCTTACCCTAGATTCCCTCATACTTCACTCCCTGACTTTGGATCAGGCGTTGCTTTAGCCGCATCGGGTCGCCCTGATCAACTACCCGACCCTGCTCCAGTAAAAATGCTCCATCACAAAAATTGAGTTCGTCTAGGCGGTGGGTCACCCAAAGAGCGGTTAGCTCTCGGCTTTTAACAAGTTGCTGAACTTGAGCTACCAAGTCAAGCTGGCTGTCGGGATCAAGTAGGGCAGTGGGCTCATCTAACAGTAGAACTTCACAATGGCGGGCGATCGCCCCAGCAATTGCGACTCGCTGCTTTTGTCCACCACTCAAGGCATAGATCGGTCGCCGTTGGAGGCTGAGCAAGTTAACGGCAGTTAGGGCTTCTGCCACCCGCTGTCGAATTTGGGTAATCGGCAGATTTTCCTCAACCAAACCAAACGCTACATCTGCACCTACTGTTGGCATCACCAGCTGATGGTCAGGATTTTGAAATACGAACCCGACTGGAGGCGACACCCCTATTTCACCAGACTGAGGATGCAGCAAACCCGACAGAATTTTCAGCAAAGTTGATTTGCCGCTGCCGTTGTTGCCAAGCAGCATCCAAAACCCGCCTTTGGGCACTTCCAAAGAGCAGGATTGCAGAACTGGTACTCCAGTTGACCAGTGAAAGCAAAGGTCGCGAACGGCGATCGCAGGTTCAGTCATAGCGCTGACAGTAAAATGACCACTAAAACTTAGCCGAAAAATATACAGTAGGGTGGGCATTGCCCACCCTACTACACTCGTGCTTAAAGATCCTTCAGCAACGCTTAACCTGCAAATGCAAAGCCGGGAGGTCTGCCCGAAGCGGCTGTAGTGCTGGATTTTTCGGAAATCTGCACTGCTGAGATCTCGCTCACCAATACACCAACTGTTTTGTCAGGCATCTGCTCACAAGTCAGTTCCAGAATGGCTGGATTGCTAGAGCGAATCGCATCTAGAACTTGCTGATAGACAGCTTTAGCGTCATCCACCGACTTCCGCTGCACCGACAGCGTGACCGGCGTATTCTTCAAAGTCAAATCAATAATGAACATGGGGTTTAGAACTCAAATGCAGTTATGCAAGAACTAATTCTCAGTATCTCAGATGAATCCATGAACCGGGTTGGGCGATCGCCCAACCTTCCCATCTCCAGCAAAATCTCTCAGTAAATTTGAAACTTTAAAAAATTCTAATCTTGCCAAACATCCTTGAAAATTGCCTCTGTTCTTCCGCCTACCAGCAATAGAGCAGCCTAAAACTTAGAAAGGGGGGTGAAAAAAATGAGAAAGTATCGATATAATTAATCACACAGTAAAGAAAAGTAAACTGTGTTCACATTCGATCGCATTTTCTGCTCTGTGTCTATATAAATTTCTACAGGGCTGAAAATCGTAGAAGTGAGCTTGAACTTATTTCTGTAGTTATAACTTTTTGGAGATCTGCGCTATGACCATAGCAATGGGGCGCGCCCAAGCGGAACGAGGATGGTTTGACGTCCTCGACGACTGGCTCAAGCGCGACAGATTCGTCTTCATCGGCTGGTCTGGTCTTTTGCTCTT
>NZ_JACJOV010000005.1:0-1771 GCF_014695745.1 Leptolyngbya sp. FACHB-671
GTTTCTTTGCAGCGGTGACGGTGGAGTTTGATAGCCGTCCCAGTGTGGTGCGTGATCGCCTGGTTGACCTAATGCAGCAATGGCTAAACATGATGGAGCAGTTTATTCAGGAAGCCAAAGACCTGGGGGAACTTCGTCCTGATGTGGATGCTTCTCAGTTGGCATTTGAATTACACGCCACGATGTGGGGCGCAAATGCGATGGCACAACTGTTTGAGGAAACAAAGATTGCGGCTCAAACGCGAAGGGCGATCGCCGATCGATTAAATGCCATTAGACCATGCTGAAGTGCTTCATGATTCCAGTAATCCTATGCTACCCCAGGCTAGATCTCCAAATTTCGGTTGTGTCGCAAAAACTTATTAGGGACAACCGATCGGTATCGCTTGCATTCCCTTAAGCAGCAATTTCAAAGAGCAATTCAATAAGTTGTGCTTGAGAAACACTGCTCCCTTGTTTAACTCTTTTCACTTGTCCTTCTCTGATCATATTCATTGCCTCAATCCCTCCCAGGGTTCTCCTTGCGCTATTGAACGACTTGAATCCCATCATAGGGAGGTCATCTGCCTCTAGATAGACAAAATGGATTGTATTTAAGGAATAAGATTACATTCTCCAAAAGCCCATCAAGTTATACTCCTTGTAAGTCTTTTGGAATGTAGTTACATGCCTAGAAGCGAAGTTGAGAAAGAGCGACAGAAAACGATTCGCTTTCTGGATGAGTTACCAAACCAACTGATTCTTTCAAGTAAACCAAGAGGTTGGAATGGCATTGTGACGGAATATCGTCATCATTCACCGGATGAAATTGCATCACCACCAATGGCGCAGCATCTCATTACCCTTAACTGTGGTACGTCTTATCAACTTATGCAGAAGTTAGATGGACGAATTTATGAAGGACAAGTTATAAAAGGCGATATTATTCTGACACCCGCTCACTGCCCTAGCGAATGGAGTTGGGACTCTGAGGTCGATGTACTGCACTTATGCCTGGAACCTGCACTAGTGGCGAAAGTTGCTATAGAGGCTATTGAAGTCGATGAGGTTCGTGTTGAAGTCCTGAATCGGTTTGCAGCAGCCGATCTACAAATCCAACATCTTGGTCAGTTACTGCTCTCCGAATTGCAGAATGATAAATTGGCGAATCGCCTCTATGCTGAGTCATTGGTCAATGCTCTCGCTATACATGTAATCAGGGAATACAGCAACATTGAGAAAAACGTTCGGCAATATTCAGGAGGACTGTCTAAACCTAAGTTGCAGCAGGCGATCGCCCACATCCAAACTAGTTTCAATCAGGATTTAAGCCTGGATGAAATTGCGGCACAAGTGAATTTGAGCGCTTATCATTTTGCTCGTTTGTTTAAGCAATCAACGGGATTGGCACCGCATCAATTTCAGATTCGCTATCGAGTTGAGCAGGCAAAAGAACTGCTGCAAGCTGGACAGATGACCATCTCTGAGATTGCGACTGCTGTTGGTTTTTATGACCAAAGCCACCTGAGCCGTCATTTCAAGCGCATTGTCGGAGTTTCCCCCAAAGTAATTCAGCAAGAGAGCAAAAACGTCCTCTGGATTAGCAAGGATATGCAAGACCGCAGTGCCTGAGTCCTTGTACAGTAAGTGCAGATTACAGTAAAGGGACGTTACCCATGAAGGCCTTGTTTGCACCTCTAGCCTTAACATTTATGGCGTTGCTGAAACCGTAATGGTTAAGTAGGTAGAGGAATAGCTCGATACTTCAAATAGTGAAGCAGCAAACGGAGTG
>NZ_JACJOV010000050.1:0-3915 GCF_014695745.1 Leptolyngbya sp. FACHB-671
GAGCTTGCACTGCGACAGTATGCTCCTAGGTGCGACATGATCTGAGTATGAGTGACCCGGTGAGAATCAGGTGCAAACTCCTGGAGTTCTGAATCTGGATTAATCTCTTCCACCAAAGGCTGAAGAAACTTTCTCACATGGTGACGATCGAGTTCATGATGAAACACTTGATTGGAGTAGGTGCGTAGACAGTCATAACAACTGCTGCCGCAAGAACAAGATTCTACAATCCCGTAAGCCCGTTGTAGAACATCACGGAATCGCTCACCAATCTTGCGACTATAGCCTGCGCCGCCTGGCACGTTGTCATAAATAATAATTTCCGCTGTGCCGTCCCGCTCCTCGGATGGGCGAAATAGCCCGTCGAGTTCAGTTCGAGGAACATCAATAACTTGGGATGCCGCTGCGAGGAGCGCAGAAGTCAGCGATCGCCAGAAGCCCATACCTGTTTGCTGGTTTGAGGAATCCTCAGCATCTACCGAGGCAATCCCTTCGCCATCAGCAAGGTGCATAACTGCAAACAAGATAGGTGGATTTGTATCCCGGCTAAAGCGAATTTTGAGCAAATCACTGAAAAACTCATGTCCCAAATGCGTCCATTCATACCAGCCTGTGCAGGGGCGGTCAGTCATCGGGTGAGTATGAGGAATTCCAGCCAAATTGCTACTGGGAGTTTTCTGTTTACTCTTTGGCTTACGCTGCTGTTTTTGTTGTTCCCTTGCTTGTTCTGTTAAATCACGCCCACAAGCCTTACAAATTGCAAATCCCTTACTCTTAAATCCCCGCTCACCTTTTAAGGGACCCTGGTTAGACAGGAAGAAGCACCCACCTTGGCTGTAGATCAGGCGGAATGACTGGTCACTGTGAGATAAACATTCTGGTCGGTCACCTTCTTTTGCCAAGAAAACTTGAGACGTTGGTTGGCGTAATGGCTTGGTGTAGGGCGTTACTTTAGGGAGTTCTCGCCATTCAGTTGTGAATGCTCCAGGAATTTTATAAAGGCGCGTTTTCTTCTCAATAGGCAGATGGGGCGGTTCCTCACAGATGGGGCAAGCATCATGAATGATCTCTTGCAAGCCAGATGTGAAATAGTTGCATTTTTGGCACACCCAATAATATCGCTTCAATAGTTTCTCAGGTCTGACCACACCCACACTGGTATGCACCCGATCGTCAACTACAATTTCTTGCCCTGGTGCATATTCTCCTAACGCCAAGCGGCGATCACGCTCTAGCCGATGCTGTCGTTGAGCGGTCATTAATCGTACAACATCAATTGGAAATCCATAGATTGGTAGGATACTCGCACGAGCTAATTCATCATGTAATCGCCGATCTGCAATTTTGCTCAATTCTGCTTGTGTTCCAGCAAGACGCTTAGCAATCGTTGTTAAATTCCTGGCTTCTGCTGAGTCAGTCAATCGCTGCTGCAGATTCAGCAACACCTCAACTAAAGCATCCCAATCACGAAGCTGTTGTTCCTGAAACTCTTCGATGCGATCACTAAACTCCCGTAAAACTGGAACATACGATCGCCCTTCCCCTCCCAGCTTATTAAGCCAGTAGCTCGTAAGCTCACGCGCAGAATCGCCCTGCAACCAGCGTTGAAATTCGGCAATAGGAGCGTGAGAGGGTGGTGTGAAATTGGGAACAGAAGCAGGTGCATCTTTAGGTAGGGCAAGGAAAGTTGCGATCGTCACCTCCTCCGCACCCCGATTGCCTTGATCATCCTGCCGCAGGAAGTCTGCTAATAACTCTGCTCGAATATGGCGTTCTTGCACCTGAAAGTTGCGTGGGTCAAGTTTAGGAATTTGGTTCTTACCCGCAATTAGACGTTCGGGCTGCTCAAAGTAATAGCGATCGTGAGGGCGACGCTGACCATACATGAGGGTTACTGCTACGCCATCTGTTCGTCGTCCTGCCCGTCCTGCCCGTTGTTGATAATTACTGACGTGGGGCGGAAAGTTTCGTAGAACTACTGCTTGAAGCTCTCCAATATCAACTCCCATTTCTAGAGTTGTGGAACAGCTCAGAAGATTAATCTTGCCACGCCGAAAACGACTCTCTCGATTTGCTAAATCATCGGTCTCCAGTTGTGCTGTATGTTCCTGCGCCCTTAGTGGCAAGACTTGCCGGTCTCGAATCAAGCGACGGTAATGGTCATTCGTCATCTGCTCCAAGGTGCAAGGATGAAGAACGCCACCACACTTAAATGCAGGACACTTATGAATATTAAATACTGAGTTTTTATGAATATTAGATTTGGGCTGCTCGTGGATGAGGGCAAAGCCAGGTAAGTGGAAGATTTGCTGGCAAGTGTTACAACGGCACCAGTCTTCTGATGTTGCTTGGATATTTAACAAACTCCAATTTAGCTGACGACCTTCTTTTTCATACTTTGCCAAAATATTGCTACCTAATAAGACTTCTTCATAAAGCCAGGTTTGAATATCTTTTAGTGCTTCGCTCTGATCTTTGGCATCTAACTCAAACACTTTTTCGCAGTAATTGACGAATGTACTCCGGATTAATTGGTTATTTCCCCCCTTATAGGCACAGAAAGAAACGGCATCTTTAGAATCGCCCTGTCCCTTCTGAAGTTTCAAGAACTTCTTGACTCTGCCCGATCGATCCAAAATGCCAGGACGACCGCCCTCTACTCCACCCACTTCTGGAAAATAATCTGATGGTTTTTCGACATTTACAATTCCTGAAAGTCGAATTAAATCGGTTAATGCTGTCAAAAATATAACGGCTTCGGACTCAGAAACATGGAAACGATCGCATACTTTTTGAACCGCCGGATTACTTTGCCAATCGATGTGACACGCAAGTAAGCCTAGAGATTCGATTGAGAAGCGCCGAGCTGAGGGCAAGCCAAATTCTCGTAATAGGAGTTCTTTGGCACGGCTACGAGCGCGGTCTTTACAATCCTTCGGATTCTTTGACTCCTCATCTAGATCATCGTTAGGAACATAGCTTCGATGATGCCATTCTGATTCCCGATCAGGGTGGGGAATCGACACCTTCAAGAACTGTCCTACCAATTCGTCTTCGACTTGTTTTACCGAAGCGATCTTCTCATCGTCCATAGAGGATTGAAAAGCACGCCAAACTGACTGGCGGTATAGAGCTTCAGTATGGGTGCGCTGAAAGTCAGAGGAGAAAAAGGCAGCATCCTGGCGACCATCAGAGAAGGCAAGCAGTTTGCGTTTGGTCGGTTGTCCTTCCTCCCAGGTTGGATCGGGCAGGAGTTCAAACAAACCATCGATCATCACTTCTAGTGGTGCATCAGTGTAAGAGATGAAACGGCTAATGGAAGATGTCTGTGTCCTTCCGGCAGAACAAGCTGGACAACGAGATAGATAACCCCCTTCCATATTTTTCGTATCGGATGGGAAATGCCAATCTAGTGCGAATTGTCGCTCTGTTGCTGCTATATCTCTAAACTGATCAGGACTACGGGCAACCCGCCCAATCCACCCTTCTCTTTGGGTCAACAGACATATTCCTGCCTCTGTGCTGTCAGCGTTGGACTCCTCCTCCTCATCTAATGTGATGCTATCTAAGGTGCCTGATGTCAGCACATAAATTCGCTTATTGTCTTCGACTGCTTCTAGCGATCGCGGCAATGAAAGTAATTCTCCCTGAGAACCCAGATACACTAGGCTATAAGCCTGTCCGCACTTGCGGCAACTTGCCAACTCCACAACTGGAGCTTTACAGTCCTCACAGGTTTTTTGCTCACTCAGATAAAAGCGTCCATAACGATGATGAGACGAATGATCACTACCAGAACACTGAGGATTGACACAGGCATAAAGCCCTTCAATGCTACGGAATAATAGATGCAAACGCACAGGGAGTAGCGGTAAATCCTCTGGATGTTCGCGTGCTAGAGTCCCTATCTGAATC
>NZ_JACJOV010000051.1:0-150922 GCF_014695745.1 Leptolyngbya sp. FACHB-671
GTCCGAAGACTTCCGTTCGACTTGCATGTGTTAAGCATACCGCCAGCGTTCATCCTGAGCCAGGATCAAACTCTCCATTGTAATTAAACAAATTCGAGATTTGTTAGGCTCCCGGAACTTGACTTAGTCCCAGTTTTCTAATTTTGTCTACCTTAGAATCGAAACTCTAAAGCAAACTGATTGATTTAACGGGGTGTAAGTGTTATTCTGGCTTTCAAACTATTAGATTTTCAAGGTTCGGGGTCGAAGCCAGTGCCTTCCGTTTCCGTTCGGCTCTCTCTCGACCGCTTAACCAATATAACGAGACATCCAAGAAACTGTCAAGCATTTCTGGAAAGTTTTTTGGGAAACGCTGAAAGTGCTGATACCACAAGGGTTTTAGACCCTTGGAGGGGATTGAATTGGTTCAAGGACGTTGATTTTGAGATGGGACTGTAATTTTTTCTGAGTTACTTGGCGTTAGACGACGGTACATTGGGTTAGAGAAAACCTTGAGACGCTAGGGAAGCTAAACTTTGTGAATTTTCAATCGGTCATCGCTAAGCTGAGCGAGTTTTGGGGCGATCGCGGCTGTTTGATTGTCCAGCCCTACGATACGGAGAAGGGGGCGGGTACAATGAGTCCTCACACTTTCCTACGGGCAATTGGTCCTGAACCCTGGTCGGTTGCTTACGTTGAACCTTGCCGTCGTCCGACAGATGGGCGATATGGGGAGAACCCAAATCGTTATCAGCATTACTATCAATATCAAGTGCTGATCAAACCTTCGCCAGACAACATTCAAGAGCTCTATTTGGATTCTCTGCGAGCTTTAGGCATTCGTGCAGAGGATCACGATATTCGGTTTGTGGAGGATAACTGGGAATCTCCTACATTAGGAGCCTGGGGAGTTGGTTGGGAAGTTTGGCTGGATGGAATGGAGGTCACTCAATTTACCTATTTTCAACAGTGTGGGGGAATTGATTGCCGTCCAGTTTCGATCGAGATTACCTATGGGTTGGAGCGGCTAACGATGTATCTCCAGGAAGTCAATGCTTTCACTGAGATTCAGTGGAATGAAGCGGTAACTTATGGAGATGTGCATTTTCAGGGAGAAATCGAGCATTCAACTTACAACTTTGAAGCATCTAATCCTGAATTGTTGTTTACTCTGTTTGGACTGTACGAACAAGAGGCTGGACAGCTTATTGAGAAAGGGCTAGTTTTGCCAGCACTTGACTATGTGTTGAAGTGTTCACACAGTTTCAACTTGCTAGATGCTAGAGGTGTGATTTCGGTTACTGAGCGGACGCGCTACATTGGCAGAATTCGTGGTTTGGCACGGCAGGTTGCTCATCTATATTTGAAGCAGCGAGAGGAGCTAGATTTTCCGTTGTTGAAAGCTGATAGAGCGGAAGTAGCTTAACTTGGAAATTTCGGTCAGAGTTGTCAAATCAGGATGACTTTTGGCGTGAAAGTACTGCTTTCACGCCTTACGAACTTTAGTTTTCTCCTTCATGTGAGGAGAGGGAAATGTTGGCTATTCTTTATGACGAATGTAGTCGTAGATTTCTATATAATCCTTGCCAGGGTAGTTCCATGAGTAGTCGTAGCTCATGCCCTGTTGGATCAGATCTTGAAACTCTTTGGGTTCTTGGTGCCACAAATCTATGGCCCGATCCATAGCGGATTCTAAGGCAGGAAAGTCTGATTGATGGAATACGTAACCGTTACGCTGTTCGGGTAGGTGGTCTTGATCAAAGTCCTGGTCAAAGACCGTGTTTACCAGCCCTCCTACACCTCGGACGATGGGTACGGTGCCGTATTTCAGTCCGATCATTTGGGTTAAGCCGCAGGGTTCGTAGTTGCTTGGGACTACGATCATGTCTGCTCCGGCGTAGATGAGATGGGACAGTTCTTCGTTGAAGCCCAGTTCGAGGTGAACGTCTGGGTTGTCGTTTAGGAAGCGCTTTTCGTGTTGAAAGTGGGTGTTGATGCTGGCTTCAGTTGCAGAGCCTAGAAGCACGAATTGTGCACCGCGGTACAAGGCATGGTAAATGGCGTGGTGTACGAGGTGAACGCCTTTTTGGTCGTCTAGGCGACCGATGTAACAGATGATGGGTTTGTTTTCTTGGCGCAGGAGGAGGCGATCGCGCAACGCCTTTTTATTCTCTGCTTTGCCCTCCAGATTCTCTTGGTTGAAATAGTGAGGAATGTAGCGATCAACTTCTGGGTTCCAGACATTGTAGTCAATGCCGTTGAGGACTCCTCTAAATTTGTCCTGAAAAACGTGTAGGGTGTGACCTAAACCGTAGCCGGTATCAGTAAAGCGAGCTTCCCAAGCGTGGTGGGGAGAAACAGTTGTGACAAAGTTTGAGTAAGTGATGCCCCCTTTCATGAAGTTGAGGGCAAAAGGATTGAAATTGTCTTGGAGGCGATCGTATTGGAAGTAGTAGGCTTCCTGGTTTAGTCCTGTTGCCTGAAGGGTTTCAACGCCGCCCATACCTTGGTGCTTGAAATTATGGATGGTATAGCAAGCACGCTGGTTTGCCATTCCGTGATGCTTGTACATCTCGAAAAGCATGACTGGAACAAGTCCAGTTTGCCAGTCATGGCAGTGAAGTATGTCAGGGCGTTTGTTGCTTTGTAGCAGAAACTCTAATGCGGCTTTGCTAAAGAATGCAAACCGCATATTGTCGTCGGAGCAACCGTAATAGCAGCCTCGGTTGAAGAAGTTGGCGTTGTCATGCGGCTCGATGAAGAAGCAGAGCCGGCCGTGAACCCAACCGCAGTATACAGAGCAGTGGACAGCAGCATCGTACCAGGGTACCCACAGATCACGGTAGGACTCGTGAAGCCCCCAGATATGGTCGTACCTCATGCAGTCGTACTTGGGCAGAATGATTTCTACTGTGTTGCCCCGAGCCTCTAGTTCGCGACTAAGACCATAGACTACGTCTCCTAGACCGCCAGCTTTGATAACTGGAGCGCACTCAGAGGCAATCTGCACAATGTACATTTCTTATCCCCCGCTGGATACATACCAATTTTTAACTTTACAAAAGTATATTATTTTGGATGGCTAGGCAACTTAACTATCAAAAGTCAATGTAACCAGCACAAACGGGTCAGAAGCGTCACCCTTGCGAAAGGGATTGCTGCTAACTAGTTCAATTTATGAAGCAGGTTGATATGTCGTAGGGCGTATTCGTCTTAGCTTAGGGGTTTCCTAGCTCTAGCTAATGTTAGATAAGCCTTTGAGCCAACGGTTAGAGAGGTTTTTGAGCGATCGCCCCACCTGCTGCTTTAAGCGCCAGCGTTGAAATGCCTTTTCGTAGTCCTCTCCATCAGTCTGGTAAGTCTTCCAAGCATTGAGAGCAATGAACAGTCCCCAAATCAAAGCAATGTAGAGCGACCAGTTAAGTGGACTACTGGTGAGCAAATCGAGCATCACCAAAAATGTATTGACAATGCCGTACCTGGCTACGCTTCTACGCAACCTGCTTTGCCGATACATAGCGAAGGCACGTTGCTCTCGTGCTTCTCCTTGTTGCGTCAACCATTCTTGCTCTGCGGATTGAAATTCCTCTGGCGAGATTCCCAGTTCTGCTGCAATTTCCAGGAGTTGCATTTTGGAAATTTCTCCGCGCTCAATTTGACGAGTAAACGCAATTTTGAGGATTTCTTGTGCTTCCTCTTGCTCGTAGATATCTGTCATCTAAGTTGCCTTTTCAAGGTAGACCAGTCAGGCTGCTCTAGTTTGTCTGCTTAGATGGTGCTGCTTAATTTGGGTAATGCAGACCGCTCGCAGACTATTCCTAGTTTATCGTCACCCTAATGAAAGGAATCTCACTGCCACGGGATTTGCTCTAGTAGGCTATCCCTCGGTAGGTTCGTTGGTAGGGGGCATTTGGCAAAGCTTTGGTCTCTTGAGCAGGAAGTTGTTTGGGCAGAGATTGAGTTGGAAGGGGGCGATCGCGTTGAGGGCGCGAATCTTTCTGTTTGGCTGGAGCAGTAATTAACGTTAGTACCTGTTGCCAAAATTCTTCTGCTTGTTGAGGATCAGGAATTTTAGTGGCGAGTTCGTTAATTAAGCGATGGTAGGTAATTTGAGGGAACTTATCGAGGGTTTCCTGAACGTACACGCTGGCGATCGCTCCTACGTAGTAGGACAAAGCTTGCTGACAACGTTCTACAATCCAAGGCTCAATATCAGTCAGGTTTCTAACTGGAGGTTGGCTTGAAGGTAAGGGTAGGTTGAGCCTCTTCGTTCCCAAACTTTGGTTAAGTTGGTCGTGAAATGAGGTTTCTGTAACCTGAGCATCTAACTTACTTGGCTGATTACGAATAGGCTCCAGTAGCTTTTCAGTTTGCCAGACCGTAAATAAAGTTTCATCTTCAACTAGCAAACAAAATCTGCCAGCTTTAGATTCTCTTTCACAGTAGTCAGTTGCTACTTTGTGAAAAAGTTTTCGCAGAGACAAGACTCTTTTAAACTGCTTTTCTTCAAACGTTAATTCAGCAGCGGAACCATAACCAATGCCTCTAGAACGCAGTTCTTCGGCAGCAATCACCAACACTCTGGAACTTTCCTTCATCTTTCTGCAATTTCTAGAGAGAACACAGGATCACAGCTTCGGAACAGATGAAATATGGTGTGCCTTGGAAGAATTCCAATCAGCTAATCGGTCGTTCATGTTAAGTAGTAATAAGCCATACTACTGCTCCTTGATTCTTCATCCGGACGTTTTTGATGAATTCATCCTGTGAGGCGATGACAATGTTGTAAAAATGTCATAAAGGATACACTTCTAAGCTTTTGTCAGATTTTGTAGAAGGGTGGAGGCGCTAGGAGAAAGGTTAGTGAAATGAATATAGAAGCCGGGTTCAACGTCGTTAGACTGTCCTATGACTTTGGCGTAGAGATCGCCGGGAATAGTTGTACCTTCGTGAGGGTTGAGCAAACTGAGCTTGATGTCTCTGAAGAATGGCATTGGATGAGGCGATCGCACCTCTGCCCGCTTTCCTGAAAACTTGACTAAAGTGCCCGCAACCATTTGCCCAACCAGGTTTCTGCCGTCAATTAGGGCGTATCGAATGGGTACTTCTGGAACTAAGGGGACGAGAACAGTGTGGGGATCGGGAAGCGACAGGCGATAGGCACCCCCAATGCCGCCAACTTCGTACAGCTTAACGGGTGTATGAAATCCCTTCACCTCAACCTCGGTTTGGCTGAAGATGCTGAGCAAGGGTTCAACTTCAGTAAAAGTTGCTTCAGAGATTAGCACTTGCCCACCTATGCTGGAAGACTCAATCCGAGATGCTAAATTGACCTGACTGCCGATTGCGGTGTACTTTGCCCGTCTTTGGGAGCCAATATTGCCGACAATTGCTTCTCCTGAATTGATTCCTATTCCCATTTCTAGGGTTGGCAGATTGAGCTGTTGGTTTTGCTGGTTGATCTCTGTTATGGCCAACTGCATTGCTACTGCACAGGCGATCGCTCTTGCTGCATCATCTGATCTTTGAGTGGGTGCACCAAACAGGACAACAATGCCGTCGCCAATCACCTCATTAATGTTGCCGTTATATTGACTAATGACGTGAGTCATTCGTTCTAAGTAGAGGTTGAGCAGTGTGACGACTTGCTCTGGCGAAAGCTGTTCAGAGATGGCAGTAAAGCCTCTCAAATCAGAAATCAAAATTGTGATTTTACGGCGTTCGCCGCCTAATCTTAGACCTTCTGGAGTTTCTAGTAAATTCGCTACTATCTCTTCAGTTAAATAGCGGCTAAAGGTATTGCGGATGACTTCAGCAGATTGAGCGATGTAGGTCGTAGTGGCGATCGCTGCCCCACCTAATGCTAGAAATGCAGGAACGATAGGAACCCACCAATTTGCCAAAAATAAGAGGTAGCTAATACCCCATATTCCACCGCCTGCTAATCCCAAGCTGAGACTAATTTTGAGGCTTTGAATCAGGGTTGTGTTGTTTGAAGTCATGCCTCTGTCACTCGCCGAAGCCGCAACTGAGGGGTGTCGTTGCTGCCAGACTAAAAACGCTCCCACGACTGACCAGCTTAGAATCCATAGCCATTCCAGCGGCTCAGACCAGGTTTGTAGGGGAGTGCGTCCGGTTAGAGCAGAGGTGAGCAACTGGTTCGTCAGGTTGGCATGGATTTCAACCCCTGGCGTAGGCGGTAGGATCTGTAGCAGTTCATTGTTGTAGGGAGTGTAGTAAAAGTCGCGCAGGCTTTCTGCGACTGCGCCGATCATGACGATGCGATCGCTCATTAAATCTGCTGGAACGCGGTTTTCTAGCACGTCCTGCACAGACACCACTTCAAAACTGCCCGTGCCGCCTCGAAAATCTACCAAAATTTGATATCCGTCCGCTGCCGTGTGAACGTAGCCACCGTCATTGGGTTCCAGTGGTGGAAATATGGCTTGTCCTAAACGGATGTATTCTTCATCGGTGAGTTCAGGATAAATTTCTTCTGGTTCTAGATAAAGAGCGGCTAGGGTGAAGGCAAATCCTAGTACGAGTTCATTATTGCTGTTGGAGAGGGAAAGTAATCCTCGTCGAATCTTGCCATCGGCATCCAGAATCACGTCACTGGCGCTAATCTGTCCTAATTCGGCTAACACAGGCGGAGGCGCAACAGCTCCAGCGTTGGCTGTCCCGACTACTTTTTCAACCCCGATCAGGTTAGGCGTTGTCCTAAAAACTTCGACCAGGTCGGCATATCCTGAATCGACTGGCACATCGCGATAAAGGTCTAACCCAATTGCTCGGGGCTGCTGTTGCTTGATCTGGTTTAAGAGCTGGGTCAAGGTGGCATCCGAAAGCGGCCAGCCATATTCCTGTAGGTCTGGTTCTGTAATGCCAACAATGATGATGCGAGAGGTATGGGGTTCTGACGGACGCAGCCGAAAAAACTGGTCGTAAGCCGCCCATTCCAACGTTTGTAGTAGACCAGTCAGCCGAAGCAAGATGACAGCAGCAGCAGTACAAGGGGCTGCGATCGCCACACCCCGCCAATGCCAGAGGATTGGCTTCAGCTTCGTCCACATAGTCAGGTCAGTAGTAAGTTGGGCAAGGTAGACGCTTCTTGAAGGAGCGTTTGCCTTGATGCTGTGGAATTAGGGGGCTAGACCTGGCTTAGTTTGTCGAGGTGCAGCAGTTGATTAGGGGGGCTTGGGCGATCGCTGCGTCTAGTCCAACAGATTGCAATAGTGCTTGCCAGTCTGCGGTCAACATAGCATCTTGAGGCTGGGACTGGTGTAAATCTGCCAAGGCTTGTAGCGCATCATACCAAATTCCGGCTTCGGCGTAGAGCCGGGGTCGATCTTGCGGATTAGCCTGCTGCAAGCTGTTGAGTAAAGCCGCACTGGGTGCAACGGGTTCAACCCAACCTGCTATGACTGCATTTCTGGAGCGATCGTCGTTGTCGCAAACGAGGGAAACATACCAGCGATAAAGAGTTTCCTGAGCTAATGGGGTGGATGTGTAGTCAGCCAGATTGAATTGCACAATGCCAGCAGCGCTCGGAGTTTCTAGGGTTTGTCGGTAGAGAACTTCTGTGCCGTCTTCGTTTTCTAAAGTCAGTTCTAACGATGCGGCGGAGGTTTCAGGGACGTACACCATTAGAACTGGCTCTTGAGAAATGGAAAGTCCTATGGTGCTGGAAGGAATCAATGCAGTCAGGGCATCGCTGCTAGAGGTGCAGTCGCCCCAATCGCCGCGACTTGCTGCTCCAGAAGTGACGGGAGGTGCGCCTCGGTTGGGCGGGCGAAAGGTAATTCTGCCAGTTCTAGAACGGGACTGCTGAGCTACAGGACGATTAGCAGATGGGTTGGAAGTCGTCTGAGCCAGGGTTGGAAGGGGGAATGACCAAATCGCGATCGCCCCCACTATAAAAGAGAGAGAGAAGAAAGGGTGATAAAAGCATTTCCAATTCATAGTGACGCTCCCGAATCAGGAATAAACAGACTAAAGATAAATTGGCGATGCACAAGGTTGAGATAAAACGTTTACCAGGGACTCCCGACTAGTGTGAAGCCAGACCAGAAGTAAGGATGAGTCAGGTTGACGTTATTGCTCTCTGCCAGTTCGGGTGGCAGCGGCAAAACGCCTTCAGGGTACTGAATTTGCCCGTTAACGATGCGGACCTCTCCTCGCAGCATGGCAAGTTGTGCTTGCTGGAGTGCCTCTGCTTTGATGGGAGTCGTTCTTAACTGTCGATAAAATTCCTGCATTAGAGCCAGTGTGCCTTCATCGCTAACTGACCAGAGGCTTGCCATTGCTGATTTTGCACCCGTCTGTACGGCGAATCCAGCAAAGCCTAGTTCTGCTTCTACATCTCCTAATGCAGTGCGACAAGCACTTAAGACGACTAACTCAACCGTTGGGTTTCTCCAACCTAATTGGCTCAACTGATCGAGTCGCAGTTGAGTATCCCAAAGTTGAATAAAGGAATTGCTGGGTGCGCCAGGACGAAACTCGGCGTGGGTTGCCAGGTGAATAATCTCAAAGGGTTGCTGCTGTTGCTGTCTGCTCAGGGTATCTAAAGTAAAAGCTTGATTTAGAAACGATCGCCCCTGCCAGAGTCCATTTAGGGGAACGGCTAAACCTACAGGAGCAGGCGAAGATGCGCTAGAGGGCACTACCGTTCCAGTAATAATGTTGTTGTCGTAGATTACAGTGCCTTGAGTGGGTTCGCGGTTGCTGTCGCTGTTGTTGGAATCTTCAGGCGGATTGGGAATCAGGGTAGGTCGTCCAGCGATCGCCGCTAGTTCAACGGGTACGGCGGGCAGCGGTGGAAAGTCAGTAAACTCAGAAGCCCCCATTGCCAGAACTTGCGCTTGGACAATGCTGGAGTAGCGGGTATCGGTCAGGCTGAAGCTGGGAATCAGCGAGAGGCTGTACTGTTCAATCAAAAACTGCTCTCCATCCTGAAGCACTGCTAGCGGCGTTGAGCGCAAGCCAGCATCAACAGAAAATAGCAGCGTATCGACTTCTGCCACTTGCAGATTGGATTGGATGGGAGCCATTGTCCAGGTCTGAAGCTGCTGGGCAGCAGGAAGATAGCTGGTAGAGCGAAGTTTGGTGCGATCGGTGAGTTCTCGTCTGAGAGCAGTAGTGACTTGAAGTAGAGAGTCGCGATCGGCAGCCGCGACGCTGCGATAAATGGGTGCGTCTGCCGCCGTCACTAAGATGACATCAAGCTGCTCGGCCCGGCTAAATAGATAAACCAGAGCAGGTGTTCTGCCGGTTTGGACGGCAAGCTCAGCTAAACGAGACTGAATTTCTGACAGGGTCAGACTCGGTGTTTCCTGTAAACCTAGATATTGCTGAAATTCCTGACTATATAGTTGCTCGATTAGAGTGACTGCATCAGAGAGATTGCCACTATCGAGCGCATCAGCAATGTCTTGACGTAGGATGTCAGTCAAAACGGGATTCGTCGGATAGACTCCAGGTGGTTCTACATTTTCAGCAACATTGACATCAGGCGGCAGAGGCAACGGGTCAATATCAGGAATAACAGGTGGTTCTCCAGGTGGCTCTGGAGGTTCTGGCGGCAGAATTGCTCCTTCTGTGTTGAACACTCCAGCGGTTCCAGTTGCCTGGTTTTGGTCAAAATTGACCGTAACGGGTGCGGTGTAGTCGGAGTAATCGAGGGTGTCAAATCCTGCTGCACCGTCAATGATGCCGCTGAGCGTTGCCCCATCGCTAAAGACGAAAGTATCGGCTGCATCGCCGCCTGTCAGGTTGCCAATGTTGGAGAACTCAACTATGTCATTGACCGACCCGGTATCTGCGCCTATAAGCTGCCAGGTGTTGATTGTGTTGTCGCCAATTAAGGTATTGCTTCCTGCTGCACCATCAATCTGGTCAACGCGGCCGCCGCTAAGCCGGAAACTGTCACTGAGAGTGCCGCCACGTAAAATTTGAAATCCAGAAAACGTGGCACCGTTCAATGTGCCGCTATTGGTGCCTGTGACTGTCCAAGTGTTTGCTAGGTTTTGACCGACCAATGTGTTCGTACCGCTGCCCGCCACGATTTCCTGGATGTTTTCAGGTTGGATTGCTTCCAGGTCGAGGGTGAGGGAAGTGGCGATCGCCGAGTAATCCAACCGATTCGTGCCGCCGCCGCCATCGATCGCCCCTTCAAAGCTGGTATCGGGAAATTGGAAAATATCGTTGCCGCTGCCGCCTTGCAGATTTTCGATATTGCTGAAGCTAAGCCCATTAGCATATCCGCTGATTGTCCCCTGATCGGCTCCGCTCAGTTGCCAGGTCGTATTTTGGTTAGCGCCGATGAGTGTTGAGCCTCCAGCGATCGCCACCGGAGCGTTAAACGTAAATGGATTCAGGCTTACCGTGCCGTTGCCATTAGTTCTGCCAATCGTGATGCTGCTAAATCCTGGCTGCAAAAGATCTAGTTCAGCTGCGGTCAAGTCCAGCGCAGTAGAGTTAGCCGTGCCTGCGATCGCCACATCCTGAGCCGGATCAGTGGGCTGTAGTACCAGTTCTCCTGATCCCTGAATGACTCCGTTGAAGTCGATCTCGCCAGCTGTGAGGGTTTGGTTGCCACTACCTGCTAATCCCGTGCTGGTAATGCTGCCTGTTTCTAGAGTATTGGCTGTGGTTAGGCTGACTGCCCCTGCATTTCCGGTTGAGGAAGTGTTCAAATCCCCAATTTGGATGGTGTTTGCGGCATTGAGGGTGATCGCTCCCCCTGCGGTAGTTCCAGAGGTGGTTAGGTTCGCGCCAACAATGTTCCCTGCGGTTGCGGTAATGCTAATTGAGCCGCTGTCCCCACTCGTTAAGCTGTTGGTTTCAATATCATTCAATCCGACGCCAGCACCTGAAATGGTAATGTCCCGCCCTCTAGCAATGATGTTGTTTGCCGCACTAAATTGACCAGTACCATTCCCGTCAGAGTCTGCCTCCAGTCGAATTGAGCCGCCAGGACCGTCGGCAAACACAAAATCACCAAAAACATTGATGTTAATGTTATTGGTCGCCTCTAGCACGACGTTGGCAGTTGCGGGTAGCCCTTCCAGTGCCGTTCGTGAAATGGTGATGGGTTCCCCAACAAATTCGTCATCAAAAATGTCGGGCAGCGTTGCATCGACTCCAGGAGAGTTTGGTCCAAGGTCATTGATCAAGATGTCCCTGGGATCAAGCAGCAAGGTACCCAAGCGACCATCGGCTGCTGTAAGGTCAGCCGTTCCGTCAAAAATTAAAGATTGACGACCTGATACTTCTGCGAAACCGCCGTTGCCGATGCGATCGCCCCCCCTAGCGCTGATTTCCCCATAAAATGCGGTCGTATCGTCTGCCCAAACGATTACCCTGCCCCCATTACCTCCACCCAGTGCGTCTGCTCGAAAAGTCGAATTTTCATCGACCAGCGTTCGAGACGCAGCAGGCAATGTATCTCGTCCTCCAATATCTCCGCCAATTCGCACGGTACCACCGCCACCATTGCCTGAAGCATTCAGGTTGGCGTTAAGGATAGCAACGCGATCGCCCAGGATGTTGATTTGGGAGGTTGGGAACTGGGGGTTAGAGGTTGGGGATCGGCGGGAGGTGTTAAGGGTGCCGGAAGCGATCGCCGTTCCAGGTTGAGGAGAAATAGCAATCCCGGAGCCCGTCAGTTGCACAGAGCCATCTGACTCAACCGTTACCCCCGTTGCGCTGGTAATATTTCCTCCAGTCAAAAGAGCTGGCAAGGACAGCGGCGTAAACGGCACCAATCCTCGATTCCCATTTCCTAGTCCCCGTCTCCCAATCGCTTCCAGATCAAGGCTTAGCAGCCGTCCCTCCTGGCTAATTCGTACCCAGCTTTCTCCTGGAACAGCAGCAATTGTAATGTTGCCGCCTGGTGCAGTTAGGGTGCCTGTATTAATAACTGTGCCGCCGAGCAGGAAGAGATCTTGCCCTTCTGAAACTGCTAGATTTCCGGCATTGAAGACAGAACCAGGCTGGCTGTTGCTGAAAGCAAAGGCATCCGGATTGCCGACCAGGGAGGAATAATCGTTTCTGCCGATCGCATTCAGCCAGCGATCGCCAAACCCAACTCCGCTGGCAGTCGTTGCCGTAAAAGAACCCGGCAAATCTAATCGGGCATTTGTACCCAACAAAATTCCGGCTGGGTTGAGTAGAAATAGATTAGAGTCGCCTCCGCTAACGCGCAGCAGTCCGTCAATGTAAGACGCATCACCCCCGACTACGCGGCTGATGATATTGCGGATCTGGTCATTTGAGAGGAAGTTGGCGATTTCGCCTGTACCTAAGCCAAATTCTTCAAAGCTGTGAAACAGGTTGGCTCCATCTTCAGAAAGAGTCCCGCCGCTAATATTTGTGCGTCGTCCCTGCTCAGTAACCCGTGTGTTGGTACCGTCGGCTGCGGGAGTAATGTTTTGCGCGACAAGTTGCGGACTTGTTGAGGTAGGTGCTGGGGAGGAAGCGATCGCCCTATCAGAGTCCCCTGCAAACTGAACTGCAAACGTCTCTGGGGGAGTCGGGGTAGCTAAACCAGCAGGTAAGTCAACAGCAGCAGTGCGATCGCTTCCCACATCGGCGATCGCCTCTCCCGCAGCCTCTAACGTCGGCACATAAGCCTGCGTCTGTTCCTCACCGAGTAAGCCAGCGATCGAAACAGAGACGAGCAACAGACCTGCTTTCTCAAAAAGGTTTGACATAAGGTAACTGCACCGAAAAGAGTAACAATCAGCAAAACAGCCATCTATGCAACAGCCAGATTAGCATTAGTAGTTTTGCTTGCTGAGACAGTCACCGATTCAAAGTGATAAATCTGTTTCACTATCCTGGATACTCCTCAATAGTTGCCAGCCCTAGACACCCAAGTTCAGCCTCTGCACCCCCTGAAGACTGATGCAGTTGGATAATTTCGAATTTTTTTTGATTACAAATTAGTCATCCTGGACATACATTCCAAACTGGGAAGGGTGATCCGGATAGGTTTAACCATTAAGTTGCTAGTTCTGACTCAAGGACAGCTTGCAAAATCCTCCTGTTCCCAGAATTTGAAGGATATTGACTGGTCTCGAGAATGTCTGAAGAGTCAGAGGATGTTGCATGAATTTTATTGATAGAAGCTATTCAAACTACCTTTTGAATATCAAGTGAGAAAACCGTAGATTGAATCCATCGACGAAAGAAGTTTTTCTCTTTATCCATCGTCACCCTACCAGGAAGCAATAAGCCATGAAATCTACACTTAATTTCTCCACTTCGAAGATATCTAATCTTGATCGTGGTTTAGCACAAAAAAACAGACGTGAATCTAAATTTCTAGCTGGTTTAGGTCAGATTTTATCGTCCATTCTAAGTATATTGGCTGGCAATGAAGAACCACAAATTAGCCAAAAGCGCGATCGTTCTGGTGAAGTCTTCTGGCGGGTTTACGACCCTACCACTGGTGAATCTGCTCGCTTTAATTCTGAGTTAGAAGTTCGATTTTGGTTAGAGCAGCGCTACTACCACTAAGCTATGCTTCAAAGTCTTCTGATCCTCCTTGCTCTTCTTGGAAAAGAGGAAGCTAATCTACTCAAAGTCTTCCTTAACAAGGGAGTCCTAGAGATTTTTAAGAGTACTTGGCTGATATGAAAGAATATTTGAAAGCAACTAAAGTAATTGATTGGCAACATCCTGAAGTCATCGAGCTTGCTAAACAAATTGCATCAGATCATCCAACATCAACGGCGATCGCAAAGGCGTGTTTTGAGTGGGTGCGAGATCAAATTTGTCATAGCGTTGACTATCAGATGAATCCTGTCACTTGTCGCGCTTCTGATGTTCTCAAATACAAAACAGGTTATTGCTACGCTAAGAGCCATTTGCTGGCAGCATTGCTACGAGCAAATCAGATTCCAACAGGGTTCTGTTACCAACGATTGAGTATTGATGATCAAGGTGCGCCCTATAGCTTGCATGGTTTCAATGCCATTCATTTATCTAAAATGGGTTGGTATAGGGTTGATGCCAGGGGCAACAAAACCGGAATCAATGCTCAATTCACTCCGCCTCAGGAACAGTTAGCATACGAGGTACGGCTCCCCGAAGAGGCAGATTTTCAGACCATTTTTGCTGAACCGCTGCAAGTTGTGATAGAAGCGCTGCAAGCCCAAACTAAGTGGGATGAAATGCATCGCAATCTTCCGGATATTTGTTTAAATTCCGCGAAGGAACACGGTCTTATGAAAGATGCCAAGTACGTATAAGCTTTCTTCTCTAATAAATTGGTGAGCGACTCGACATACAGCTGCCGGGCAATGGACAGGTCACCTTTGCTAGAAAGACTAGTGTGACGGCAATCACCTATCACTTGCAGCAACCGACCCGGACGCGGATTAAGAGAAATACAAATCGTATGTTCTACCGAGTTTTGATATTTTTCGTAGCTTACAGGCTGACAAAACTCTTCAACTAAATTTTGTCTCAGCCACAAGATTTGCTAGAAAAAGTTGGGGGTTGAAGACCCTTACTAAGCAGATAAACTATTTCTGAATCGGTAGACCGGTTGACTACTGTACTCATCTCATTGCCCAACTTTTATACGCTAACTAATTCCTCAAATTGCTTGGGTAGAAGTGGGTTTGTAATTGCAGCGATCGCCAGAAAGTAGCAACTTCTATTCTGTAATCCTAAACACTAACCAATCACATTTATAGATTTTTCTTCAAAGCTTTCTTTAATTAAGCAACATGCATTTTAATTGAGCAAAAAGAAACCGTAAAGTCTCGACCCTAGTCGTATTATTAGTGACTTATCGCGACTATTACTAAAGTAAGGGGCAATGAGGAACTGTTCCTTTTCCCTGATTTTGAAGCTGGGCTAGCGCGTTATTCCTATCATCCGCAGCTTTTGTCAGGAAAGGATCTACAGGTAGTGTTGCGATCCGACTTTGAGATTTTGTCACGTTCATAGTTCTCAGGGGATGCCTGAGAAGTAAGAAAATTTATCACCTTCATTTCCTATCTTTCCAGTGAAGGGAGGCTAGTTCCTGGTTTCCTTTGCACTCGAAGATAACCAAAGTGAAGGGGATTCAAACTTCGGTTTCATACTTTTCCAACAACCTCTCACACGATAACTTTGTTGGTACTTTATGCTGCAAAAAATCCACACAATTTTTCCTAACTCCTCAGTTGAGCGAGTTTACGCCGCAATCCTTTCCAGGCGAAGGCAAGAAGTAAACTCCCTCTCCGAAAAAGACAGCCAAATTGTCGATACCCTTCGCCATGAGGGAACTTGTATTACGTCTTTGAATGATCTGTCGTTTCCTGCTAACTCACGCTTACTAAACGCAACTAATCGCATTCTGACTAAAACCAAGTCAGAGAATGGTAAAACTTTTCCTTTACGAGTAGGTAAACGCCAAATTGTGACTGAATATCCTGAGATATTTCTATGGGGATTAGAAGAGCGGCTCCTATGCATTATTGAGAGTTACTTTGGCTACCCCGCAGCCTTTTTGGGGGTATCACATCGGGTAGAAGTGCCAGACGGGCAGCAAACTGGGACAAGACTATGGCACTTAGATGGTGAAGATCACTGCATGATTCGAGCCATTGTCTACTTAACTGATGTTGGGATAGAAGGTGGCCCTTTTGAGTACATTCCTCGCTCTATTCGTCCTACTCAAGCTCCTTTGCATCGCCTTTATTGCCAAATTTTTGATCAGGAAAAGTTCGATCGCATCTACCGCAAAATCAGCGATGCAGACATGCAGAATATGGTACCAAGTAAACATTGGATACCTTGCACAGGTATGCAGGGCACAGTCGTGCTCACCGATACGGCAAACGTGTTTCATCGGGGTAAAGTGCCTCAACCCAACCATCCTGCTCGTTCGGCTTTGTTCTTTACCTACACTTCCAGGCACCCTAAGCGCCTTAAGCTCTCTAAGCAAGTGTTTCCTGAAGAACTATTGTTGCTGATGGCAGATCGTTTCACACAGCGGCAACGGGAATGCGTTTTGGACTGGCGGTAACCGGCACTAGCAGTAACAAGGCGCGCAACATTACCCTACTCCAAGGCGATACATTAGGTAGAGATAAATGAGACTTCACCCTGTAGTTGGTGCTTGTGAGCAAAATTCTTTTGATTGTGCATCAGGAAACGTCTGAGCCGGGTCTGGTTGGGCAGATATTGCAGGCTAGAGGCTATGAACTAGATATTCGCTGTCTAGCTGGGGGCGATCGCCTCCCAACCGGAACCGATGGGCATCAGGGCACCATAATTTTTGGTGGACCTATGAGTGCAAACGATGACAACATTTTGCCGTTCATTCGGACTGAGATGGATTGGATTTCCGTCATTCTTAATGCAGGAAAACCATTTTTAGGAATTTGTTTAGGGGCACAGCTTTTAGCCCGAGTGTTGGGTGCTACAGTTGCTCCCCATCCTGATGGCATTGCTGAAATTGGTTATTTCCCGGTGCGACCAACATCAGTTGAGCAAACTGAATTGCCTCTACCCAACTACGTTTATCACTGGCATCGAGAGGGATTTGAATTGCCTCAAGGGGCAACTTTGCTAGCTCAGGGAGAGACGTTTACTAATCAAGCATTCCGTTATGGAAACGCCTACGGGCTACAGTTTCACCCAGAAATGACTCCGGAAATGATTGATAAGTGGACGACCTTGGGAGCCGAACAGTTAACTCTGGTAGGTGCCCAAACCCGACAGCAGCAGCTTGAAAAATATCCTGTTTATACTCCTGCGATCGCCACCTGGCTTGAGAAATTCCTCTTCCAGTGGCTTGCTAGCTCAAACAATCACTTCTAGCTACTGGTTTCTAACTGCTAGAAATACTGATATTCTGCCGATCTTTGCACTTCTCTAGATTCTTGTTGGATGTGTCCTCTCATGGCGGCCTGCTGCAGATGAATGAAGGCGTTTAGGTCTTCCCAGTCGTATTGAGTCTTTTGGAGAAGGTGTCTTAGCTGGTCTTCTGCCGACACGCTCAGATATCCCGTCTCTAAGGCACAGTGGACAATTTCACGAATAGAAGTCATATCAGCACCTCTAGTAGAGCAACGGAACTACTGTCTAATTATCAACAAATCTTAAAGAATTTGAAAAAATATAAATATTTGACCAAGAGAATACTACTTCTAAAATCGAATGGGAATCCCCCTTCCAGGTGAGGATTTTCTACTTATAAATTTATTACTTAAACTCTTCCTCTAGGGGGATGACGAACTGCTAGTGTTATTGCAACTCTGGGCTCCAATAATAAAACCCGGCAGCGAGTGCCGGGTGTCGTGCTGAGTGCTGTCAGTGTGGGTACATCTTCACAGCATCTTGGAGTTAATTCATCTCTCGATAGGTAGGCCATCGCAAACTAAACTTTTCAAACGGATGAAGGAGCGATCGCCTGTTCGCTGAGAGTGGCGATCGCTTGCAGCAGTTCTGTTGCCTCAACGGGTTTAGAGACATGCATCTGAAAGCCTGCGGATAATACTTGCTTGCGGTCTTCTTCACGAGAATAGGCCGTCAGCGCTACCGCTGGAATAGACCCACCTTCCGCTGGCGACAGCCGCCTCACCTGCCGAATGAGACTATAACCATCTTCTCCGGGCATTCCAATATCACTGACCAACAGCTTAGGCTGCCAAGATTTCAGTAATTTTAGGGCTTCCTGGGCTGAAGCAGCCGTCGTCACCTCAATTCCAGATTCTGCTAACGTCACCGCGAGCACTTCCCGCGTGTCGGCTTCATCATCAACGACCAATACTTTGATGCCGTCAAAGGCATCAGGCAAGGATGAGGCATGAAGAATGAAGGATGAAGGATGAAGGTTTTCTTCTAAGGGGTCTGAAGCTAGGGCATGAGCTGAGTTGAGTGGTTTTGCGTGGTCCTCTTGCCCTTCGCTCTGGCGCAATAGGGGAATCTGAACGGTAAAGGAAGCTCCTCGCCCTTCACCCTCACTTGCTGCCTGCACGGTACCGCTGTGTAGCTCAATGAGGTGACGGACGATCGCCAGCCCCAGTCCCAAACCGCTATGGGGACGGGTTGTAGTTCCGTCTGCCTGGCGAAAGCGATCAAACACGTGAGGCAAAAATTCAGGCTGGATGCCAATTCCAGAATCTGTTACGCGCAGTTGGGCTTGCTCCTCCTGCTGGGTCAACTCCACCACGATGCGTCCTTGCTCTGGAGTAAATTTAATCGCGTTGGTTAGCAGATTCCAGACGATCTGCTGAAGTCGAGTTGGATCGCCACAGACTAGGATTGCAGAGTTCGCCACGCTCATTTCTAGCTGAAGTGCCTTGGCTTCAATCAGGGGACGCACTGATTCGACCGCCTGCTCCACAACTGAAGCAAAATTAATGGGGCACAGGTTGAGCCGCAGCTTGCCTCGCACAATCAGCGAAACGTCAAGAATGTCTTCGATCAGTTGGGCCTGAGAGCGGGCATTGCGTTCAATTGTTTCTAGGGCACGAGCGGTGGTTTCTTCGTCAAACTTTTTGGTTCGCAATAGCCGTGCCCAGCCCATCATCGAGTTGAGCGGCGTTCTCAATTCGTGTGAGAGCACTGCCAAAAACTCATCTTTCATTCGGTTGGCAGCTTCGGCTTGCTGGCGGGCTGCCTGTTCATGAATGATTTGGACGCGGGCGGCTTCGGCGTTTTTGCGTCCGGTGATGTCTTCAACGGTGCCAACGTGCCCCATCAATTCACCGGTGTTAGAAAACATGGGTGATGAGCGAACGTGAGTCCAGCGGACTTCACCTGACCGAGTTTGAAAGCGAAATTCATTAGAATATTCTTGAATTTCTCGCGTGTAGGCGAACCAGTCGGCTATGACCTGCTGCCGATCTTCAGGATAAACGGCTTGTAGCCATCCGTCCCCTAGTGCGTCAGGTAGCGTCAAGTCACAGATTGCCTGAAATCGAGGGTTAGTGTAAGTGCAAGAACCATTCACATCGGTCAAAAAAATGCCGACCGGAGAGCAAGCGCTGAGCAACCGAAACCGTTCTTCACTTTCTCGCAATTCGGTGTTGATGCTAGCAAGCTGCCTGGCCTGTCGCTTTACCTCTTCGGTTTTCTTGAATAGCTCGACAAATACGCCGACTTTTGAGGTGAGAATGTCGGCTTCAATGGGTTTAAGCAGATAGTCTACTGCACCGAGGGAGTAGCCTCGAAATACTAAATTGTCATTGGTGTTAAAAGCAGTCAGAAAAATGATCGGGGTGTGGCGCGATCGCTCTCGACTGCGAATCAACGTTGCGGTTTCAAACCCATCCATCCCTGGCATCTGCACGTCTAGCAAAATCACCGCGAAATCCTGATGCAGAAGGGAACGCAAAGCTTCTTCACCAGAATGAGCCTTGACCAGGTTTCCTCCCAATGGATCTAAGATGGCTTCCAGAGCCAGAAGATTTTCTGGATGGTCATCCACTAGGAGAATGTTGACGGTGAGTTCAGACAGCATGAGTTTACTTCCACATGGGCTGGCAAAGGTTGATCAGATGTGGGGCAATTTTTGGAAGCGGTAAAATCCAGTCTACGACAGCAGTGGCGATCGCTGCTGCTGGCATGGTCGCACTTTCGGCCGTTGCTGGTTCTTGAACGATCGTTGACCCACCCTGAGCCTTGATTGCGGCTAACCCTTTTGCCCCATCCTGGTTAGCGCCCGTCAAAATTACCCCGATGACAAACTCGCCATATACATCTGCCGCCGATTCAAACAATACATCAATAGACGGACGAGCATAGGATACGGGTTCGTCAATAGAGAGCGTGAAATAGCCTACATCAACCAGCATGTGATAATCTGCTGGGGCGACATACACTGTTCCGGGCAGTAAGTCGTCTTTGTCCACTACTTCTCTAATGGGTAGGGTGACGTGAGGTTGTAAGAACGAACTCATCATATCTTCGGAGTCTTTGTGTCGGTGCTGTACGACAGCGATCGCTACGGGAAAATTGGCGGGTAGCCCAGATAGCAACACCTTTAGAGCTGATAGCCCGCCCAGCGAGGTACCGATGACAACCAGCTTGAACACCGCTAGTGAATCCTCCGAAAAAGCTTTTCACTTCCTGCTAGCTCTTCATAGTAGGCTTCGTAGGGTGTAAATTTCAGCGTTTCCTGTCGCCCCAACCCCAGGATGCCAAACGGACACAGGCTGGCGTGAAATAGCTCATAAACTCGCTTTTGAAGAGTTTTATTGAAATAGATTAAAACGTTGCGGCAGAGAATTACGTTGAATTCGTTAAAGGAGCTATCTGTTGCCAAGTTGTGCTGCGAGAAGACAATATTCTCTTTTAGGGAAGTGCGAAAGATTGCACTATCGTAAGCTGCTGTATAGTATTCGGAAAACGAGCGTTTTCCCCCTGCCTTGAGATAGAGTTGCGTGTATTCTTGCATCAATTGCAGCGAAAAAATTCCGCCTTTTGCCTGTTTCAATACCATCTCGTTCATGTCGGTCGCGTAGATGCGGCAGCGCGGGTAAAGCCCCTCTTCTTCTAACAAGATTGCCATTGAATAGACCTCTTGCCCGGTTGAGCAGCCTGCGTGCCAAATCCGAATAAAGGGATAGGTCCGTAAAATTGGTACGACTTTTTCTCGAAACGCCAGGAAAAAGTTGGGGTTGCGAAACATCGCGGTGACGTTGACCGAAAGCCCCAGTAAAAAGCGATCGAGGCAAGCCGGATCGTGCAGCACTTTCTCTTGGAGTGCCGAAACGTTGGGCAATTTTTCAGAGCAAAGGATGTTCCAGATACGTCGTTTGAGGGAAGAGGGCGCATAGTTACGAAAATCAAAGCCGTAATAGCGATATACCCCTTCAAGGAGTAACTGAACTTCAACATCCTCTAGTTTGGGTCTTGCTAAAGTCATAATCGGTCAATCGCTACAGAACTGAGGACTGAGACAGAACTGAGAGCTTCAGAGCTGGAGCAAGTTTTTTAAACAAATTGAATCGTCGTTCATAAATGAGGTCGCGATCGCACCCCTACAAGCGCTAAGGGTTGCAAACTCAACCTATACACTTGTTTACATGATGCCGTACGACGAGTCATTAGTCCTCAGTCTTAGGCTAGGAGTAGACCTCAGGATAGACAAAGGGTTGGAGATGAAGGGGAAGATGCAGCTGTAGGGTTAGATCTCTTGAAGTTAAAAGCGATCGCTTTTGTTCCAGTTCCCCAGATTTCAAGTTTAAAAGGCAAAGTTTCAGGTTGAAATGACACAGTTGTGGGTTGAAACAGCAACGTTGTGCGTTGAAACACCAAAGTTCCGATCTGAAACGGCAACGTTGTAGGTTCAAACGACAACGTTCTAGTTTGAAACAGCAAAATTCTAGGTTCAAACAGCAACGTTCCAGTTTGAAACGACACAGTTCCGATCCGAAATGGCAATGTTCCAGGTTGAAACAGCAACGTTCCGAGTTCAAACAGCAACATTTCAGGTTTAGGGGCGATCGCTCCTACTCCAACCTAGAAAACTCTAATCGCGGTGGCGCGGCAGGTCTAAAGCGTTGGGTTCCGCTCTGCTCCACCCAACCTACAGATAGCAGAACAGTAGGTTGGGTGAAGTGCAACGGAACCCAACACCCCAAGCTTGACATGCCAGTAGGACAGGCAAAGCCAAACGTGCCCATCCTCCCTCATCCCCTATTGATATAGCCAAACCCGCAGCAGGGAAAGCAATTGCTCGGTATCAATCGGTTTGCTGATGTAGTCAGAAGCTCCGGCTTCGATGCAGCGATCGCGATCGCCCTGCATTGCTTTTGCGGTGAGGGCGATGATCGGCAAATCACGAAAGGCATCCTGTTCTCGAACTGCACGGGTTGCATCGTACCCATCCATTTCAGGCATCATCACGTCCATTAAGACGACATCAACATCAGAATGGGTTTGCAGAACCTCAAGTCCTTCTCGACCGTTTTCGGCATATAGCACTTCTATGTCGTAGCGCTCTAGTAGTCCGGTGAGGGCAAAGATATTTCGCACGTCGTCATCTACAATCAGCACCTTTTTGCCTGCCAAAATTGGGTCACTTTGGTGAAGCTGTTCTAGTATTTGCTGCTTGGGCTGTGGCAGGTTTGCCTGAACGCGATGTAAGAAAAGGGCGGTTTCGTCGAGCAGGCGTTCTGGCGATCGCACATCTTTAATGATGATTGTTTCTGCCATTCGCTTGAGCTGAGTCTCTTCCTGCTTGGTCAACTCCTTGCCGGTGTAGACAATGATTGGCAAGTTTGCCAGGCTGTCTTGCTGTTTGATCTGCTCAATTAGCTCAAAGCCACTCATGTCAGGTAGTCCCAGGTCTAGCACGACGCATTCAAAGTGCCCTTGACGCAAAGTTTCCAGTGCTGCGGCTCCGGTGGCAACCGTTGTGGTTTGAACGTCACCATTGCCGATTAGCTCTCGAATGCTTTCAGCCTGAGTGATGTCATCTTCAACAACGAGCAGGTTTCTTACCTGTCGTTCGACAAAGCCTTTGATGTCGGTGAGCGCCCGAGTCAGCGTTTCGGGGGAAACGGGCTTTTGCAGATAGGCGATCGCTCCCAGTTGCAGCCCACGCTGCTGAGACTCCTCCACCGAGAGCAGGTGAACCGGAATGTGGCGAGTGGTTGGGTCATGTTTCAGTCGGTCAAGCAGCGTCAACCCATCCATATCGGGCAGGTGAATGTCTAGCATAATCGCGTCAGGCTTAAACTCGCGCGCCATTGCCAACCCTGGATTGCTGCGTAGCGCCACTAATCCCTTAAAGCCTTGTTCTCGCGCCATTTCTAGCAGGATTCGAGCAAAGTTGATGTCGTCTTCGATGATTAGCAGGGTGCGATCGCCCGGTTGAAGGTTGTGGCGATCGTCGGGGAGGAGGGGGTTGGGGGCTGGAGAAGGGGCTAGGGGCTGGGGGCTGGGGGCTAGGGGTTCAGAAGTGGAATGGGATGGGAGAGTGGGTTTTGGAGTTTGGGTCTTGGAGATTGTAGTTTGGGCGACTGGAGCGGGAGCAGTTTGGGGCAGGTAGAGGGTGAAGGTGCTGCCTTGCTCGACTTGGCTGGTCAGGTGAATTTTGCCGCCTAGCAGTCGAGCGAGTTCGCGGCTGATCGAGAGCCCTAAGCCAGTGCCGCCATATTTGCGGCTAGTGGTACCGTCTGCTTGCTGGAAGGCTTCAAAAATGATTTGCTGTTTTTCGGGTGAGACGCCAATGCCTGTGTCGCTGACGGCAAAGGCGATCGCATCCACTGTTTTGCCATCCTCCTGCTTTAGTCCCTGGGCAATCGACGTGATTCGCAGTGTCACCCGTCCATGCTCAGTGAACTTCAACGCATTAGAGAGTAGGTTTTTGAGCACTTGTTGCAGGCGCTTTGAATCGGTGGCGATCGCTCCTGGCAGCGATTCATCCAGTTCAACGGTAAAGCCCAGTCCTTTACTCTCAGCAATTTGTTGGAAAGTTCGTTCAATGTAGCCTTTCAAATCATCAAACTGAACGGGCTCAAACTCTAGCGAAATCGTGCCCGACTCGATTTTTGCCAAGTCAAGAATGTCGTTGATTAACTCCAGCAAGTCCGTTCCGGCAGAGTGAATTGTTTTGGCGTACTCAACTTGTTTGCTGGTGAGGTTGCCATTGATGTTGTCCGTTAGCAGCCGCGCCAAAATTAGCAAACTGTTGAGCGGCGTTCGCAATTCGTGCGACATATTGGCCAAAAACTCGGACTTGTAGCGCGAACTTAAAGCCAGTTGCTCTGCCTTCTCCTCTAATTCTTGACGGGCGTATTCAATTTCCTGATTTTTGCGCTCTACCTCACGATTCTGAGAGGACAAAAGCTTAGCTTTTTCTTCCAGTTCCTCATTGAGTTGCTGCAATTCCTCGTTGGTTTGCTGCAATTCTTCCTGCTGTTGCTTCAGCATTATCTCTGATTCGCGCAAGGTCTCAGCCTGTTCTTCAAGCTGCTGGTTGCTGGTTTTAAGCTCCTCTTGCTGGTTCTGTAGCTCTTCGGTCAGGGTTTGTGATTGTTGCAGCAGTTTAGCCGTTCGCATATCAGCGGCGATCGTGTTTAATACAATTCCCAAGCCTTCTGTCACCTGGTCGAGCAACGTCAGGTGAATCGACCTAAATTGCTGAAAAGACGCTAGCTCAATTACTGCGATCACTTCCTGCTCAAACAGAACGGGCTGCACCAAAATATTCAGCGGCGGCGCTTGCCCCAGTCCAGAGCTAATGCGAATGTAGTCACTGGGAACCTCCGTCAGCAGAATTTTTTGCTTTTCCAAGGCACATTGCCCGACCAGCCCTTCACCCAGTCGAAACCGATTCGCCAGATGTTTTCGTTCCTGATAGGCATAGGTGCCCAATAGCTTTAGGGTCGGCTGCTCATCTTCGACCTGCATTAAATAAAACAGCGCTTGACTTGCCCCAACCAGCGGTGCCAGATCAGACAAAATCATTCTGGAAACCATCTCCATGCTGCGCTGACCCTGCAACATGCGGGTGAACTCTGTCAGGTTAGATTTGAGCCAACCCTGTTCCTCGTTTTCGCGAGTGGTGTCTCGCAGGTTGGCGATCATCTGGTTAAAGGTCTGGGTCAGCACGCCGATTTCATCGTGGCGATCGCTCTCTGGCAAACTAACCGCTAAATTTCCATCGGTTAAGTCCTCTGCTGCATCTGAAATTTGCTTCAGCGGTCGAGAAATGTTTTTCGCCAGGAAAAAACCCAGTAACGCTAACAAAAGGGAATAGAGCGGAATGCCAAAAGCTACACCATAGAGCATTTGCCGGGTGGCTAAATCTGCCTGGGCGGTGCGCTGGTCCAGCAGTTCTGTCTCTGTGGCTTCCATCTCTTCAATCAGGTCTCGAATCTCATTCATAACCTGCCTGCCCTGGTCAACCTGAACCACTTCCAAAGCGGTATCAAATCCCTGGGTACGCCGAATATCAATGACCCGCTGCATTACTTCAAGACGATTTGCCACCAGTGGCACAAGCCGATCAAGCTGTTGCTGCTGAACTGGATTGTCCTGCGTTAAGTCTCGAATTTGCTCAATTCTTCCATCCAGCGTGCTGATTGCCGCAGTGTAAGGCTCCAGATAACTCTCCTGCCCTGTGATGATGTAGCCTCGCTGTCCCGTTTCAGCATCTTTGATAGTAGAAATTAACCCCTCAAGCTCATTGAGAACCTGGTAAGTATGGCTTTCCATACGAGAGGCTGTTCTAACCTGAAGCGCACCTCGATAGGAAAGCCAGCCCAATGCTGCAAAAATCGCTACACCTGTTGCAAAACTGATGCCTATCTTGGTGCCAATTCTTAACCTGTTCAGCATTTGTAGCGTTTACTCACCTGTATTCATGAACGATCTTGCCATCTTTAGCAAGACCTTTGTTGGGAATGGATGGAGAACTCACCTTCGGGCAGATGAGCAAATTCGAGTCCGAGTAGTGACACGTTTATTCACAATGCTTTACATTACATAACATCACCGTATCTGTAGGTAGCAAGCGCGATGGTAGGTTTCATCAAAGGGTTTTTCGGTTCTAAGAAAAAGAAGCAAAGTGAGGAACAGGTGGATTTAACTCCATCAGAAAAGGCTGCTAAGGCGCAAGCGTATTTTTTGGATGCGGACTCAGCAAAGACATTTGGCGATCTGGAGTATATGCGGACTGCTAAAGCTGTGAGACGCACGTTTCCTAAGACATTGGCTAATCCAAAAGGGTTTGAGAAGATCAACCAGATTTCCTCTATTGCACAACTAGAAGCAATGAAGGAAGTTGCTGCCTCTGTTGCACCAGAAGCGATCGCCAAAATTGATGCTCAAATCGAAGCCATCAAGCAAGACAACGCTTCTCAAAACGGTCAGGCACCCAGCAGCCAAACCGGTTCTAGCGATCGCCGTAGTGCTGACACCAGCATGGATATTTTCCGCAACATGGCGCGTGATATCAAAAAGCCATGATTGCGTAATGTAACGTCGCAGAAAAACTTAAGAACTGGCAAGCAGGGCATCCATCTACGGGTAGATGTCGGAAGTAGTAGAGCAGAAATAAGACTGGGAGGATTATGCCCCCTATTCTCTCGCTACTGGAGCCTAGAAGATGAAAGCCCTGCTGCTCTATCCCCAGTTCCCAAAAACTTTTTGGTCATACGATCGCTTCATGGAAATGGCCAGCCTGAAGGCGACCATTCCTCCTCTAGGCATTCTTACCGTCGCTGCGCTGCTGCCTCAAGACTGGGAAATTCGGTTTCGCGATCGCAATGTTACTCCCGAAACGGATGCTGATTGGGAATGGTGCGACATCGTCATTCTGTCGGCCATGCTGGCGCAAAAGCCAGACTTTCACGCGATGATTTGCAAAGCGGTGCAGTTGGGCAAAAAGGTTGCGGTGGGCGGCCCATACCCAACCTCCGTGCCGCAGGACGCGCTGGACTCCGGAGCCGATTATCTGATTTTGGATGAGGGCGAAATTACGGTGCCGATGTTTTTGGAGGCGATCGCCCAAAACCAGTCCCACGGAGTTTTTCGCGCCACAGAGAAACCCGATGTCACCCTCAGTCCCATTCCCCGGTTTGACTTACTCCAGCGCGATCAATACCTGATGATGGCAATCCAGTTTTCGCGCGGCTGTCCGTTTAACTGCGAATTCTGCGACATCATCAGCCTCTACGGTCGCAAGCCCCGCACCAAATCCCCAGAGCAAACCCTGGCAGAGCTACAAACCCTTTATGACCTGGGCTGGCGCGGCTCCATCTTCGTTGTAGATGACAACTTCATTGGTAATCAGCGTAACGTCAAGCTCATGTTGCGGGAACTGATTCCCTGGATGCAGCAGCGGCAATATCCCTTCACTTTCCTCACCGAAGCCTCTGTCAATTTAGCCGAAGATACCGAACTGTTGGACCTGATGGCAAAAGCAGGCTTTTATGGCGTGTTCCTGGGAATTGAAACGCCTGATCAAGACAGCCTCCAGGTGACTCGCAAAGTACAAAACACGCGCAATCCATTGGTTGAAGCCTGTCGCACGATTAACCAGGCAGGACTGATGATTTATGCCGGATTTATTCTTGGGTTCGATGGGGAACGGACAGGGGCGGGCGATCGCATCCAGGCATTTGTCGAAGCCACCAGCATTCCTCAGCCAATGCTAGGCATCCTCCAGGCACTTCCTAACACTGCCCTCTGGGATCGACTCAAGCAAGAACAGCGGCTATTCCAAAATCAAGGCGTCACCGAAGTAGGCGACCAAAACTGTCTGATGAACTTTACGCCAACTCGACCCTTAGCAGAAGTCGCCAAAGAATATGTCCAAGCACTGTGGACAATGTACGAACCCTCAAATTACCTCAAACGCTGCTTCCAGCACTGTTTGAGCATCACCCCTAACCCTCAACTCCAGCAAAACGTATACTTCCCCCCTGGCAAAAGCTTCAAGCTGGTAGCGCGTCTACTCTGGCTACAAGGCATCAAGCGGGCTGGAAATCGAGTTCAGTTTTGGCAGCAACTCTGGACAATTTTTAGAACAAAACCTCAATTCCTCAACATGTACCTTGGCTTGTGTGCCGCTGGTGAACATTTTTTGGAATACCGCACCATTGCCCGCCAGCGAATTGTGCAACAGCTAGGCTATGACCCTCTGGTTACGACTCCTCCAGAGAAAGTATTGGTCATGAGTAATGGGTGATGGGGATTAGGGGGTTAGGGATTGGGGGTTGAAGATTGAATGATAGATAATGAAGTACCCGATTTCATTCTCGTTTGAGGGGGAAGTTGGGGCGATCGCCCTCACCAGGATAAAACCCTTCTCCAAAACCTCCCGTCAAAACTCCTAAGCTAAAAGCAGACTTCCCTTCCCCCAACCCCCACCTCCCGCCATGCTATCTACCTCCCAATCCTCACCATCGCTGCAGCAGGGAATGTTGCGTCGAGTTCACCACATTGCCTTGAATGTCAAAGACATGCAGGCGTCTCGCTACTTTTATGGCACCATCTTGGGACTTCGTGAACTCCAGGGAGAGGAAGTTCCAGAAACGCTAAAGGCTTTGTTTGAAGCAGGTGAAGCAGCGAACTTCGTCACGCCTGACGGCACAGTGATAGACCTCTTTTGGAAGCCTCACCTAGAACCTCCTCACCCTGACCCCGACAAAACCTTTACTCGCACTGGACATCTAGCGTTCGACATTGAGCCACATCTATTTGACCAGGCAGTTGAAGTAATTCGCCAAAACCAGATTCCGATTGATCACGGACCAGTTACCCGCCCTACAGGACGAGGAATTTACTTTTACGACCCAGACGGTTTGCTAGTTGAAATTCGTTGTGATCCAGTACTTTAAGTAAAAGGCTTCGATGTAGGGCAACAATGACAACTAATGAATCTTCTGTCTCTCTCTCTATTCCTGACGAATTGCAGCAGGCTTTAGAGAAATATCGGCAGGAAAACAGAATTGAATCTACTTCGGACGCAATCAGGGATGTGCTTCAAAAGTTTTTTGAAGGGAAGTCCAACATTCCAACCTATGCCTCTGTTAAACAGGTTGAAGCATTAGAAAACTGGGTGAAGAATCTAGCGGAGCAGGTTACTGCGATTAATCAATCAGTCAAGTATTTGTCTGTAACACGTTCTATAGCCAGTTCTGTTATTCCTTTAAATTCTGTTGATTTAGAGGAAGACGAGATTGAGGATGAGCCTGACGAAATCCTATTTGATTTTTTGCCTGATGCAGACAGGTATTGAGCAACAAGTTAGGGCTTTCCTGCATTCTCTAAATTTCCTAATCTAGTCGGACTGGCGATCGCCCCCTCCCTCACTACGCCTCAGACTTCAAATCCCGTTCCATCAGAGCTTCTACTGCTTGCCGAGGTGTAATTTTGCCGTTGAGTAAGCGATAAACTTGCAGCGAAACGGGAACTGGAATATTTTCTCGTCTAGCAATATCAATTAGAACATTAGCAGTATTCACGCCTTCGGCCGTGCCTTGCAGTTCTGCCAAAATTTGCTCTAGAGAATTGCCTTGAGACAGCCTGAAACCCACTTGGTAGTTTCGGCTGAGCGGACTGCTACAGGTTGCTAATAAATCGCCCAAACCTGATAAGCCAAAAAATGTTTCGGTTTGTCCACCAAGGTGAGTGCCGACGCGAATAATTTCAGTTAAGGCGCGGGTGATTAGGGCAGATTTGGCGTTGGTGCCAAGCTGAAGCCCATCACATACTCCAACGGCGATCGCGATTACATTCTTTAGCGTTCCGCCCAGCTCAGTTCCAATCGGATCGGTGTTTGTGTAGACCCGAAAGCGATCAGACGAGAAAGCAGTTTGCACCGTTTCGGCAGCAGCTTTGTTTGCGCTGGATACTACTGTGGCGGCAGGAAGCCCTTGCCCAATTTCTTTGGATAGATTTGGCCCAGACAGCACCACTACTGAGTTTTGTGGAAAACCTTCCTGCCAGATTTGCGAAGGGGTGCGACTGGTGGTAGCGTCCAACCCTTTTGTTGCAGTCACCAAAATTGTGTGAGCAGGAAGCTGACTAGCCTTGACCTGCTTCGCAACTTCTGACACACCTTTCATGGAAATCGCAGAAATTACGATGTCTGCTTCTGTTAGACAATCTGCCAAAGATACCTCACCTTGACGCGTCCACAGATTCACCTGATGTCCCTTCTGACTGGCTAGCTTTGCCAGTATGGAACCCCAGGCACCCGCGCCCAGAACAGCAATTTGGTAGATGTGATGATTAGACAAGGGGAAAGGATGGGGAATAAGGAATGAAGCTAACTCGTAGGTTGGGTGAAGCAAAGCGGAACCCAGCAGGATCTTTGCAAATGTTGGGTTTCACGTTGTTCCACCCAACCTACAGCGGACGATGCCTCTGTCTCTCAGGGCGAGAGGGGTGAGGAGCTTGAAGCTGGTTGAACTAACGCAGGTTGAGAGCCATCAACCTCAGACAGATCAACCGGAGCAGGCAACATTTCGCCGCGAAAGTCAAGGAGTTGCACCATGACTAGGTAGGCGATGCCCAGGAGGAGGGCGATCGCCCCCGTAATCACAGCCACAATCTTTGAGCGATCCATAGTCCTGACATCCTCAACGGGTGATTTCAAACGCTATTTGAGATGTTGTTCCAGGAAGGCAGTCGTGCGCTCCCAAGCGTCTTCAGCCGCTTCTGGGTCATAGTTCATGCCAGAGGGGTTAGCAAAAGCATGGTCTGCACCGGGATAGACATAAATCTCAACCGACTTGTCCAGAGACTTGAGAGCAGACTCAAACTCACGCACGGTTTCAATGGGTGGGTTGTCATCGAGTGCGCCAAAAACTCCCAAAATAGGCATTTGTAGGCTGCTGAGACGAGCCGGATCAGTTTCTAGCTGTCCACCATAGTAAATGACTGCGGCATCGAGTTGATCAGGCAGAAGCAGTGCTGTGTTGAGCGACCAACTTCCCCCAAAACACCAGCCAAGGCTGGCGATCGCTGTTGCTGACTGTTCATCCAAATACTGGTAAGCCTGACGCAGATTTTCCTGAGCCAGTTGAGGATTTTGGGCAACTGCATCTACCAAACGGCGTGCGGTCTGAGGATCTTCTGCAAATTCCCCGTTGTATAGATCGACTGCCAGCGCTGTGTAGCCTTCACCAGCCAAACGCTCGGTCATCATTTTAATGTTGTCGTTTAGCCCCCACCATTCGTGGATCACAATCAGTGCAGGCAGCGGCTCGGTTGCATCAGCCGGACGAGCCAGATAGCCCGTTACAGGGGTGCCATTAATGGTGGCATAGGTGACTTCTTCAGTTTCAACGGTGGTCGCGGGAGCTTGAGCCACAGCATCCGAAGCAATGGGTAAGTCAGCCCGGTGAGACTCCATCAGCCGGCTAGCGTAATCCCGGTTTGACTCTTGGGCAACTGAAAGGCGATCGCTAAGGGGATTAAACAGCGCCCATAGCAACACCAAAAACATCGTTATGATGGCAATTCCGAATAGTTTACGCGGTTTACGCATGATAGCTCTGCTAATTCCTTCAATTTCAAGCTGCTAGTGAGACTTTGTAAACTTTTGCCTCAATCTTTAACCTAACATTGACTGCGCTGGTGTTGCTGACTGGTAGTGATTTGCGAAATGGGGACTACTATACTCAGTTAGTTACTATCAACGTGACTGCGACGATTCAATAGCTTTGCATCTCATGGATACTGCCTCTCAACCTACAGCCGAATCTGCGATCGCCAAACGTCTGGCTGTGGTGCAGATTGCCGAATTGCGAAAGGTCTATCGCACTGGTTTTTGGCTTAACCAGAAAGTGGTGCCGTTGAAAAGCTGTTCACTTGAAGTCTTTCAAGGCGAAACGTTTGGCTTACTTGGACCGAATGGAGCAGGCAAGACGACGATACTCAAAATTTTGCTAGGAATTGTCCGACCGACTCAGGGGAAAGCCTCTCTGTTGGGAAAACCATTAGGCGATCGCACCGTCAAACAGCGAGTTGGCTACCTGCCCGAAAATCCCTACTTCTACGACTACCTGACGGGTTGGGAATTCTTGCAGTACGCTGCCGGATTGTTTCAAATTCCTGCCTCAGTTCAACGAAAGCGAATCCCAGAACTCTTGGAACTAGTTGGGTTAGCGCAGTCTGCCGCCCGCAAAAAACAACTGCGGCAATATTCCAAAGGCATGTTGCAGCGAATTGGACTGGCTCAGGCACTAATCAACGATCCAGAACTGGTGTTTTTAGACGAGCCAATGTCTGGACTTGACCCGCTGGGACGTTATCAAATTCGCGAAATCATTCTGTCGCTCAAGGCGCAGGGCAAAACAATTTTCTTTAACAGCCACGTCTTGTCAGATGTCGAAAAGATTTGCGATCGCGTCGCAATTTTGGCCCAAGGCGAACTGATCTGCATTGGCTCACTCACCGAATTGTTGGGCAATCCCGAAATCTATTACGTCAAAGTCAATGGCGGCAGTTCAGAAGTGTTGAAGCAATGGATTTCTGACCTGGAGCTTCAGGATGGCTACTGGCAAGGGCACCTCAAAGGACATCCCCAAGACTTCATGGCAAGCCTTCGCCTGATGAATGCTCAACTGGTTTCGATGAACCTGTCTCGCCCTTCGCTAGAAGAATTTTTTGTCAATCAGCTTCGCCAACGCGGCATTCACACTAGTAGCTGAAATGTAGCAGATGTCCCTGTAAGGGCGTAGCATTCGGCAGGAAGTCCCTGAAATAGACCCAAAATTATTGCCCGAATGCTACGCCCCTACAAGACCTTCGGGTTACAGGTCAGTAAAAGTAGAACCGTAGGTTGGGTGGTTTGGCGAACCCAAGCCTTGAGTTCGCCAAACCACTACGACTCTTGCCATCATCGTTCTAAAGAGACAACGCAATCATCAGCAATGACATAAGCGGTTGAATTGCGTTTAAGTGCAACCTCGTAAGCGCCTGTAAATTCTCCAAAAGAGGGCAGAACTAAAAGATTTTGAGTGCGATCGAGATAAAAACAGGGCAGCCGTAATTGGTCTAATTTCTCCTTGAGATTGACACAAGGATGGATATGACCACAGATATTTAGGAATCTAGGCTGAGGAGAAGGCTCATGGCTCAACAGCAAGTTACCGACTTCAATAGCATGAGTTAAATATTGAATTGAAGTGTTCTTTAAGGTTTGAATCAAGCGGCGATCGTGGTTGCCAACAATCAATACAACCTCTGCATCTACAGCGGCTTGAAATCGTGACCAGCTATCTAAAACTTCATTTACCAGCGCATATCTGGAATGAAACAGATCGCCTAAGATAAACAGCTTTTGAGGTTTAAATTTAAAGCAAAGCTGTTGCAGCCGATCCAGAGTTGTTTGATTCACTTGATTCGGAATTGGGATTCCCAGGGATTGAAAAGTTTCTGATTTGCCTAAATGAATATCAGCAACTAAAAGAATTTGATCTCTTTCCAGGTAAACTGCCTTTTCTGCAAGGAGCTGAAGCCGCACCCCCAGCACGTTAATTTCTTTCATTTATTCATCCACTGCTGCTTCAAGCGCTCAATTCTATCTAACAAACTTTCGTTAGACATACGCGAGTTGAGCCGTTCTACTAATAAAGGGAAGGCAAAGGGCGAAGGGCGCTTTGTTTCTTTCCAAACTACGTTTAATTGACTCAGGCGATCGAGCGTTTTAGTTAATCGATGGGTTTCTAGCTGATCGCGTAACACTTCCTGTTCAGCCTGTTTCAGCAGCAGGTTATCTGGCTCATATTTTGAGAAAACGTCATAGAGCAATGAAGAACTAACCTGCAATTGATTTGCGTCTTTTCGAGCCGAAGGATATCCCTTAAAAACTAAGCCTGCAACTTGAGCAATGCCGCGAAATTTGCGTTGGGTTAATTCAGAAATATTTAAGCCTGACCTGATATTTTCGTAGAGATTTTCTAGATCAAAGAAGCGATCGCCAAATAACTGTTTAAACGGATAATCTTTGGGCGCTAAAATCTCAAACCCATAATCATTCACTGAAATAGTAAAAGTCGCTTTCTGCTGACTGGCAAAGCGATAGCCCCACAGAAAACCTAAACCCTCATGCACAAATCGCCCTTCAAACGGAAAGACATAGAGATGCTGTCCTTCTCTTGTCTTACAAACTTCAATCAATAGTTCATTCGATGCAGGTAGATGGGAAATTCTCTGTTGAGTAGAGGCGATCGGCAACATACACTCCAACTCTTGATTCAACTTCTGCTTTGAGCTTGCATCCGGTTGAAATTTCTCAATTTCAGATCGAAGATGCATACTCAACGAATCGGATATGGCTAAATTTCCTCCTCCCCAGGTTGGCGTAACAGTAGATTTTTGAGTAGTGTTTTTGACATAAACCACCATGTCTTTCATCATGAAAAACTCTAGCTGCCGACCCGCAAAGAAAAACACATCACCCTTCTTCAATCTCGATACAAAATTTTCTTCAACTGTGCCAATTCTCCTCCGATTCGTATAGACAATTTGCACTGCCTGATTCGATGTAATCGTGCCAATACTCATCCGATGCATTCGAGCGATCTTTTGATCGGCTACCTGATAAAGCCCTTCCGTTTGAACTACCTTCTGATAGCGAGGATAGGCACCCAAACATTTCCCACCTTTCTCAATAAAGTTGAGTGTCCAATCAAATTCCTCATCGGTCAACTGTGAATAAGTCACCGTTTGTCGAATCGTTTCTAAGCATTCGTCAGCCTTAAATCCATCTCCACAGGCTAACGTCACCAAATGTTGAGCTAGCACATCGTAAGGCTTTTCTAAAGGTCGTCTTGTTTCGATATCTCCCGCTGTTAAACCGCTACGAAAGGCTGAAATCTCAAGTAGTTCTAAAGCATTGGTGGGAAGAAACAAAATTTCAGAAGTGCCTTCAGGGACATGAGCCGATCGCCCCGCTCTTTGCAATAACCTTGCCAGATTTTTTGCACTTCCAATCTGCACCACTCGCTCGACAGGCTGAAAATCTACGCCCAAGTCCAGCGACGACGTACACACCACCCATTTGATGTGTCCCGCTTTAACACCTGCCTCGATCGCCTCCCGTTCCTGCACATCGATCGAGCCGTGATGCAGCGCAATCCGGTCAACATATTCTGGAACTGCAAACAAAAGTGCCTGAAACCATCGCTCTGCCTGAGCGCGAGTGTTGGTAAAAATTAGCGTCGAACGATTAATGTCCAACGCATCCATCAACTCTTGAAACATTCGTAATCCCAGATGTCCCGCCCAAGGAAAACTATCCACAGAGTCAGGCAAAATGCTTTTGATGATCGTTTGCCGCTGCAAATTTGATTGAATAACTACAGGCTCACAGCCCAGTCCTACAGCAGCTTGCGCCGCTTCTCGAACATTGCCCAATGTCGCTGAAACAGCCCAGGTTTTAAGCTGAGGCTGAAGCTGCCGCAGATGAGACAGGCACAGTTCTGTCTGAGTGCCACGCTTGGAACTGAGCAACTCATGCCATTCATCTAAAATGATTGCCCGTAATGACTGAAACCGCTCCTTCGCGCCTTTGTAGGACAGCATCACTGCCAGAGATTCGGGCGTTGTGATCAGAATGTCGGGCATGTTCTTGAGCTGTTTGCTCTTTTTGGAAGAACTGGTGTCTCCCGTGCGCGACTCTACCCGCAAATTCCAGCCCATTTCCTGAATCGGACGCAAAACGGACTGCTGAATGTCTCGTGATAGTGCCCGCAGTGGCGTAATGTAGAGCAACTTTAGCCCAGGGTTGGGAGCTTGCAGCATTTCTAGAATGGCTCCCATGACGGCGGCATAGGTTTTGCCGGAACCCGTCGGCACCTGAATCATGCCGCTTTTACCGTCAAGGTAAGCTTGCCATGTTTCTAGCTGAAAGGGCAGCGGCTGCCATCCCTGTTGCTCAAACCATTCCAGAGCAGGTTTTAGGCGATCGCCATCAGCCACAAATCAGCACTCCCAGCAAAAGACACCGCTTACAGATACAGATATTGTAAGCTCAGCCCTCTGGCGCAGTTTAGGTTATCAAGTGCGGGCTTTGGGCGATCGCTTCTTTGTCACGCCCATGATGATGTAGTAGTAAATCGTGAAAACTACACTCATGAAGATTTGGCTGCCCCAGGAACCGTGCCAGAAGTCAAACCAGTATTGTCCCCAATAAACAGACGCGAGGGTAACCAGCGTAATGCGTGGAATGTTGAGAATCAGCGCTAAACCCGCGCCAAACGCCATGATCAGGAGTACCTTTTGCCAACTTTGCTTGAGCAACAACCCCATCACCAAACCAGCCATTGCAATATTCACCGCCATGCTGAAGCCGTTACAGCCCCAGCCCACTTCTACAGCTCCCTGCGGCAAAGAGACGAACGCCCCTTGCACTTCAACGGTTTGACCGATTGCTTTTAACGTCAGGCTACCTGCCCAAGCCATGAAATGATCTAGCGCTCGATAAGGAGTCACCAGTTCCCACAGCAAACGGGTGGTTTCCCCCGGTCTAGGATAGACGCTCAACGCCATGAGCAGAGTAGGAATCGTGTACTTGCGAAAGAAACCAATTCCCCAAGAGCTACACGCAATGCCGATTAGAACGATCAGCCAGATTAGAGACTGTGACCAGATGGCGGTGCGGTAAAACGGGAAGAAAATTACTCCGCTGACAATCAAAATGTGTCCCAACAGTCGATCTTCATCAGCAACCGTTTCCTTCGCAAGCTGAGTCCGTTTCTTCCAAAGCTCATGCAGCGCCAGACCCACGACTCCCAGCATCAGCGGCAAACCTGGTGAACCCTGAAAGGCTCTCTCAATCAAAACACCTAACCACATTGGGAAATAGCACAGCCCCACCAGCAGACCAGACAAGACGATCCGACCGTGAGTTGTTTTCAGGCTCTCCTGCAAAAAGCTCTGAAGCACTTTGCCTATTTTTTGCTGTCGTTTCTTTTGCTCAGATACTGGCATTGGCAAGTTCAGCTTTGACCGCTGTGGACTGTGATCAGGGATAGGACTCAAACACCCATCAACACTGCAGTTATTCAGTCACTTGCTTGAAAAGACAGGACGCATCCCCCGGAATTCACAGCTTTTTTACACACTAGACTTCCTGCATGAATACTGTTCTGAAAACGTGAATCGTTGCGCGGCGGAGCCGCGCAACGATTCACGCAGGAGGTTAACTACTGCGCTTGCTTTAATGCTTGGAGTAGATGTAGGTTGGGTGGAGCAAGGCGAAACCCAACTCCTGCCTCGGTTCTGTTGGGTTCCGCGATTGCTTCACCCAACCTACGAGATATCAGTGGTTTTAGGAGTTTTGTCAGTCAACCAGCACAGCGGGTGCTCCTACACAAAAATGCATCCTAGAGTATGTGCTTAGTGCTACACCCTACTGGGGATATCTCATTTGAATGGGAACAGTGGTGTTATTTCCTAAGAAAAAGACAGCATCTTCAAACCGAGCAGGCCCCGTCACAGCAGGTGCATCATTGGAAAATCCATAGCCCTCTACAGGGATTCCCAATGCACCCCGATTGAGCTGTTCGTCCCCGTTGCTGTCATGGTAGATAGCAACCCCATAGCTACCCGCTTCTAGATCTTCAAAGGTGTGGGCAAATGGGGCTTCAGGGTCTTCGGGTAAGTTGTCGGCGATCGCCACACACGCCCGCGTCACCGCACTATCGTTATCGTTGGGGAAACCCGGACTGCCAGAAAAAACTTTGAAGCAAACATTTCCTTCCTGGCTCTGCAAACCGCTTACTTCTACAGTCAGATTACCTGTAAACTGTGCCCTGGCACTGCCTGAAAACCAGAAACTGCCTGCTGCCAGCAGTGCTACCATGCTCCATTTCTTAACCATAGAACTCCTGTGTAATACGGTCTGTAGTTTAGCGGGCGATCGCTTCGTATCGCGATAGCCTGATAAAAAAATCGGAAGCGCAGCATCGCCACACTTCCGTCTTGAAGATTGAAATTAAGGAATTTCCCTAGTAAGTTTCTACGTGCCAGCGTTCCTTGATGGATTTCTGGTAAGCCTTCCATTCCACGCCGTCTTTAGCAGCAGCAGCAGTCATTGCTTCATCAATGCCGCCTTCCATGCCCTTCAGACCGCAAATGTAAGTATGGGTCTTCTCATTTTGGACAAGCTTCCAGAGTTCGTCAGCATATTCAGCAACTCGGTGCTGAATGTACATTCTGCCGCCTTCAGAGTTCTTCTGCTCACGACTGATTGCGTAGGTGAGGCGGAAGTTATCAGGATATTTCTCCTGGATCGCTTCCAACTCCTCTTTATAAAGAATGTTAGGCGTAGTTGGAATTCCAAAGATCAGCCAGGCAAAGCCCTTAAACGGATAATCAGTATTGAGCTTTTGCTCACCTTCCTGGAACATTCGCCATAGGTAAGCCCGGAAAGGCGCAATTCCAGTACCCGTCGCTAGCATAATAATGTTTGCTTCGGGGTCGTCAGGAAGCAGCATTTCCTTGCCCACAGGACCAGTAATCTTAACATCTGCTCCTGGGTCCAGATGGCACAGGAAGGTAGAGCACACACCATAAACCATTTCACCCGTTTCAGGATGCTTGTACTCTAGCTGCCGGACGCAAAGTGAAACGGTCTTGTCGTCCAGATTGTCACCATGCCGGGTAGAGGCAATAGAGTACAGCCTGAGCTTATGAGGCTTACCATTCTTGTCAGTGCCGTCAGGAATGATGCCGATACTTTGACCTTCCACGTAACGTAGATCACCCTCAGAAAGGTCGAAAATGAGATGACGAACGGTGCCAATGCCGCCCTCGCCAACCAGTTCCTCGTTAGAGAGGCACTTACCCACAAACGGAGCATTGGGGCGGTAAGTGTTGACGGGAACGTCCTTTTTTTCTTTCTTAGGCTTTGGTTGAGCTTGTTCTGCTTGGGTCACGGGTTTACTCTCCTCTGCTGATGTCTGAGATACAGTACCCGATGAGGAGGTCTTGCCGTTTGCTACGCCGTTGATGGTTGCAGGGCGGATGCTGACGATTTTGCCACCCAGTCGGGTGATTCGCTGCATTTCCTGATTCATCCGGCTATAGGGCACTATGATAGACACAGTGCCACTTCGACGAATTGGATAGTCAGTCTTGTCGGTTTCTTCGTTTTGACGAAGCCCTTCAACTTCATAGACAAAGAGGCGGCTACCGTAGGCTGTGTTGGCAGCGCCACCCGCTGCGCTTGGATTATACATCGCTAATCAATAAATCCTGAACCCAACTGAGACACACAGAAGTCGCGTGCCATTGATCACGCCCCAGCCAAACTACGGATTTTAGTCCGAAGGTTAGAGCTAGTCTGTATTAGCGTAGCATTGCAAGACGACACTCACTCATCAAAGGCAGCAAGTTTGGCATAAAATCCTGCACTTGCCACTGTTCTACGATAACGAGCAATTCTTTGAGAGAATGTCAAGGTCGAGCAATTTCATTATTTCTAAATGCACAATTGCATTTAGCATGGTGATATTAACGGTGCTATTGAGCAGCAAGATTCAATTCAGGCGAACCTTGTAGGGAGGATCGCATTCTGGTAGGATCTAGTGTATCCGGTAGTACTAAATACTTACCAAAATAAAGCATGGGTCTTCTTCCGCTAGGCGGTACCTGAGTTCGTGCGCCCCTTCGTCGTTGTCTTCGTACTTTGACTGAAGGTTTAAGGCAGCAAGGAAACGCTTGACGGTCTATAGGGAGAGTCTCACTTCAAATTGGCGAGAAATTGGCGGGACGGCCCTAACTTGTGGGTTTAGTCGGCTCGGGTTTCAGTTTATTGAATTGTTTTAACTTCGTTAGAGGGTACCTATGACCATTAAGCCAGACCGTGTGGTTCTAATTGGCGTAGCCGGAGACTCCGGATGCGGTAAATCGACTTTCCTGCGCCGATTGGCAGACCTGTTTGGGGAAGAGCTGATGACTGTCATTTGCCTGGATGACTACCACCGTCTGGACCGGAAGCAACGGAAAGAGGCTGGGGTAACGGCGCTAAATCCAGAGGCAAACGACTTTGACCTAATGTATGAGCAAATCAAAGCGCTCAAAGAAGGTCATCCCATTGACAAGCCTATTTATAACCACGAAACGGGGATGATTGACCCCCCCGAACGGGTGAATCCAAACCGGATTGTGGTAATTGAAGGGTTGCATCCGATGTATGACGAGCGGGTGCGATCGCTGCTTGACTTCAGCGTTTATCTCGATCTAGATGACGAGGTGAAGATTGCCTGGAAGATTCAGCGAGACATGGCAGAACGCGGACATCGCTATGAAGACATCTTGGCTTCAATTAACTCTCGCCGCCCTGACTTTGATGCCTACATCGATCCGCAAAAGCAGCACGCTGATGTAGTCATTCAAATCCTGCCAACGCGCCTGATCAAAGACGACACGGAGCGTAAAGTGCTGCGCGTCCGCCTGATTCAAAAAGATGACGTGGAAGGAATGGAGCCAGTCTACTTGTTTGACGAGGGTTCCACGATCGATTGGATTCCTTGCGGTCGTAAGCTGACCTGCTCTTATCCTGGCATTCGGATGTTCTACGGGCCGGATGAGTACTACGGCAACAGCGTCTCTGTGCTGGAAGTCGATGGTCAGTTTGATCGGTTGGAAGAGGTGATTTACCTTGAAAGCCACCTCAGCAACACATCCACCAAGTTCTATGGTGAAATGACCGAGCTGCTGCTCAAGCACCGCGAATATCCTGGTTCAACCAATGGTACAGGTTTGTTCCAGGTGCTGGTTGGCTTGAAGATGCGCGCAACCTACGAACGTCTGATTTCCGCTACTGAGGCACCTGTGGCAGCGAAAGCGGCTGCAAACTAGTCGCACTCAGGTTAGATTCAAAATTCAGGAGTCAGAATTTAGCAGTGATATGATGCTTCTGCTGAATTCTGGCTCCTAATTTTATTGATATTTGTTGCTTTAGAGATTGTTATGACTCTTGCAGAAGACCTGTGGCAGGCAAATCAAGATTTGGCGATCGCTTCTCTCACCAATCCTTTCGTCCAAGGCATTAGTAATGGGACGCTAGCTAAGTCTAAATTTGCCTACTACGTCGGTCAAGATGCCTTTTTTCTGGAAGCCTTTGCCCGTGCCTACAGCATTGCTGCCGCTAAAGCTCCTGATTGGGAAGGGTTCGGTACTTTTCACAATCTGGCAGCCGGGGTCTTACAAGAACTCCAGCTCCATCAAAGCTATGCGGCTCAGTGGGGAGTCAACCTTCAAGCTGTTGAGCCTGGGGCGGCAACTCGTCGCTATACCGATTTTCTGCTAGCTACCGCCTGGAGCCAGGAAGCGGGTGTGACTACAGCGGCAATGCTGCCCTGTATGCGGCTGTATGCTTTTATCGGTCAAAAGCTAGCCCAGCCACAAATTCCAGATCATGCCTATTCAGACTGGATTCGCACTTACAGCAGTTCTGAATTTGAGCCTTTAGCAGATCAGCTTGCTCAACTCGCTAACCGATATGCTGCGATGACTGAAATAGTACGGTCAACTTATCGCTACGCCATGCAGTGTGAACGCGACTTTTTTCAGGCAGCATGGGAAGTTGAGCACTATTAGCGACTGGTTGTAAAGCTAAGAGGGTAGCGATCGCTCCTCCCATACTTTCCCAAAACAAACTCCAAGATTGCTATAAAATACATCCTGCACGACATGGGGTTAGGGATGGTATGGATTATCGAGCGGCAGGGGTAGACGTTGAGGCGGGTCGGGCATTTGTGCAGCAGATTCGCAGCCTGGTAAATAGCACCCGTCGCCCGGAGGTTTTGGGTGGGTTAGGTGGCTTTAGTGGGCTGTTTCAGCTTCCGACGGGGTATCGAGAACCTGTGTTGGTGTCGGGCACCGATGGGGTGGGGACTAAGCTGAAACTGGCGCAGAATGGCGATCGCCATGACACCGTCGGAATTGACCTGGTTGCAATGTGCGTCAACGACGTTCTCACCTGTGGGGCAGAGCCGCTGTTTTTTCTCGATTATCTGGCGACAGGCAAGCTAGAGCCTGACCAACTGACTCAAGTCGTTGCCGGAATTACTGAAGGATGTCGGCAGTCAGGTTGTGCCTTGCTGGGCGGAGAAACGGCTGAAATGCCAGGATTCTACCAGCCAGGAGAATATGATTTAGCAGGCTTTTGTGTGGGTATTGTGGAGAAGAGCCAGATTTTGGATGGTTCTCAGGTTGAAGTTGGGGATGTGGCGATCGGGCTAGCGAGTCAGGGCGTTCACAGCAATGGGTTTAGTTTGGTGCGGAAGATTATTGAGACGGCAGGTGTAGACGTGGGCGATCGCCCCTCCCTGCTTGATAAGACTCTGCTTGAAGAATTGCTGACCCCAACCCGTATCTACGTCAAACCGATTTTGACCGCCCGTCAGTCTGAACTCGCGATTCATGGAATGGCACATATTACGGGGGGTGGTTTACCCGAAAACTTGCCTCGCTGTTTAGGAGAAAATCAGGCGATCCAAATTAATTCGCAAAGTTGGACAATTCCCCCCATTTTTGAATGGCTAGCTGCTACAGGTTCCGTTGATCGGGCTGAGATGTTTAACACCTTTAATATGGGGATTGGCTTCGTGCTGCTGGTTCCCCCGGCTCAGGTTGAGCAAACGATTCAATGGTTTGAAGCTGAGAATTTGCCTGCATGGGCGATCGGTGAGGTGATCGAAGGAAATGGTGATTTGAGCTTTTCGGCTTGAAATAAGTTCACCACATGAGAATGGCGGCGCAGCAAAGCCACACCGCCAGTTCAATTATTTCCGTGAGATAAAGCGCAGATTAGAACCGTTTGGCTCTATCGATCTCTTCTTACTGTATTAGATGCGCGATTCCAGGCATCCTGAACGGCATATTTTGCTTTGTCCCAGGCTAAGCCAGCACCGCCGTGCCGCTGCTCATAGTCGCGTCGCAATTCGGGTTCAACCTGGTCAAACGTTCTACCACTCGTGGAATAGCGACCGTAGCTGTCATAGCCCATCTGGTAAGCAGGCTGATAGGTTTCGTAGGTTGTTCCCTGGCTGTAGTAAGGGCGGGAGGTGTAGTTGCTCCGCCAGTAATCGTCTTCACCTACGTACCGTGTGTTGCGGTCTGCCCGATCCCAGGCATCGCGGGTTGCATGACGAGCATCATCCCAACGCAAACGTGAGTTGCTGTAGTTGGTTTCGTAGTCGCGTCGCAGATCTGGCTCGACCTGATCAAAGGTAGTGTTGCGATCGCGATAGCGAGTGTATCCTTCATAACCCGTCCGGTAGGCAGGATGATAGTCATTGTAGGTGTGGTCAGACTTGGCATAAGGCCGGGAAGTGTAGTTCTCACGCCAATAGTCATCTTCGACCGTTGGATTGACTGCTTCAGCAGCACTCTTACCCACCAAGCCACCGACCACACTGCCGATCGCAGCTCCAATAACTGATCCGACTGGTCCGCCGACTGCACCGACCGCAGCTCCAACTGCACCTGCACTTGCTGCTCCAATTCCAGTTCCAACCGGATGTGCCCCTGGCTCACCCGTAATCGGGTCACGGTTTGCATCTGCGTTCGCTGGATCGTGGTTTCTTTTATCCATTGGATCGTGGTTCTTTCTATCCATAATTACCTCGTTGTTATGGTCGGGTTGTCAAACGGCTGATTTCCCCAAGGTAGTTTTAATAGAGAATACATTCTTCTCCCTGCGGTTATAAGTATGGACTCTACTCCTTTTGGGGGTTAACTATAGCCAAAGGTAGAGTTATTTGATTTGTCAAATGCTTTTTCTTTGGCTGTTTAAGCTGTTGCAAATTGTTCTGAGAATAGGATCAGCTAAGCAAGGTTTCGCTTAAAAAAACATCCTCAGGTTTTGCCTGAGGATGAAATTAATGATGTTAGGTCAAAGAGTTTGCTTTCAAATTTCAGAGAAATTTTAGAGCGGATCAAGCACAACTTTGATGCAGTTATCTTTCTTCTGCTTGAAAATTTCGTAGGCCTTAGGTGCGTCTTCTAGCTTCATCCGGTGAGTGATGATGTATGAGGGGTCAATGTCACCGTTTTGGATATGTTCCAGTAAAGGACTGAGATAACGGTGAACGTGGGTTTGCCCCATTTTGAAATTCAACCCTTTGTTGAAAGCGGCTCCAAAGGGAATCTTGTCGAGCAGTCCGCCATAAACTCCAGGGATCGAGACGGTGCCACCTTTGCGACAGGCAACGATGACCTGGCGTAGGGCTGTAGGGCGATCGGTTTCCAAACGCACCGCTTGTTTCACTCGGTCATAGATGGCGACAGCATCGGTGCCGTGTGCTTCCATGCCGACTGCGTCAATGCAGGCATCGGGGCCGCGTCCACCCGTCATTTCTTTCACCGCTTCGCCTGCGTCTACTTCTTCGTAGTTTATAACCTCAGCTTTGCCAAACTCTTTTGCCAATTGCAAGCGTTCTGGAACCCGATCGATGCCAATGACTCGATCCGCTCCCAACATGTAGGCACTCTTAATCGCAAATATTCCAACTGGACCACAGCCCCAAACGGCTACGGTGTCGCCAGGTTGAATGTTGCAGTTCTCAGCAGCCATGTAGCCCGTGGGGAAGATGTCTGTGAGAAACAGGACTTGCTCATCAGTTAGACCATCTGGGATTTTGAACAAACCGACATCTGCAAAGGGAACGCGGGCATACTGTGCCTGCCCTCCAGCATATCCACCAAAGATGTGAGAGTAGCCAAATAACCCAGCGGCTGAATGTCCGTAGAGTTTCTCAGCGATCGCCGCATTCGGATTCGAGTTATCGCACAGCGACCACAGATCTCGCTGACAGAAGAAGCAATTGCCGCAAGAGATGGTGAACGGAACAACGACGCGATCGCCAATCTTAACCCGTTTAACGTCACTACCAACTTCAACCACCTCGCCCATAAATTCATGACCGAGAATGTCACCTGATTGCATTGACGGAATAAATCCATCGTAGAGGTGCAAATCTGAGCCACAAATTGCAGTTAGCGTAATTTTGATAATGGCATCATGCGGATTGATAATTTTGGGGTCGGGTACGTTATCTACTCGAACATCTGTTGCGCCATGCCAGCAAACAGCTTTCATTCAATTCTCCTTATCTTCCTACGGCTCTTTCTGCGCCTTCGACTGTGTCTTCAACCTTGTCTTTTACGTCGTTGATAAACTCTTTTGTGCCTGGATAAATTGGCTGATCAAGGTTGAGTTTTTCACGGACATTATCGGCAACACCCTTCAACCCTTCTTGCGTTTCCACCTGGGGGCTATTTTCGATGGCAGCACCCGGACTATTGTTTCTGCCACTATAGTCAGCCTGTCTTCTGGTACCCGGTTCGCTAATTTCGTTGTTGTAATTGCCCCGGTCGTAGGTGGTCGCCTGTGGTTTTTCGACGGGGTTGGCGATCGCTTCACTTCCACCAAATGCACCAAAGCTAGCGGTCAGAAATAGAATTCCAGTTAGAAAAACAAAGACAACTTGTTTCAATCCGTTCAACATCTGTTTCATGTTCTCGTTCCTTCTTGTTTTCAAATTTCAAACTTCGATTAACCTTTTCCAGGGTCCTCTTAACTGCGACCGCTGGGTTGCCCTTCAGTCGTTGCAATCTCGCCCGCTTCCATGAGTTGCTTGAAGCGGCTCAGTTCTGCCCCGATTTGTTGTTCTGGTTCTTCGCCAAATAGCTTCGCTAAGGCTCCGGTCAAGGCTCCACCCGGTGGGTTGTATTCCAGCACGACTTTGACTTCAGTGCCGCGTCCTTGAGGAGCAGGTTGAAAGCGAACAAAGCCAGAGTTGTCTACATCAGCGCCTTCTACTGAAGCCCAAGCAATTAGGCGATCGGGCTGGTCGCTGACGATTTCTGCATCCCATTCCACTGATGCTCCCAGAGGCGCGGTTGCGATCCAGTGAGAGCGTTTGTCGTCGTGCACTTTGACGGACTTGAGATGCTGCATGAAGGTCGGCAGATTCTCAAGGTCGTGCCAAAAGTTGTACAGGTCAGAGGCTGAGCGATTGATGGTGACGGTCTTTTCAACGCGAATGCTCTTGTTGATGCCGGTAGCATCTGCGATGGTGGCAGGTAGGCTCTTTTCACTCTTTGCCCCGTGCAATGCTAAGCTGCCGCCTGCAACTGCCATCAGTGCGCCCCGCAAAGAGCGCTGTTGCAGACCCATTAACACCATTGCGCTGCCACCAATAATCGAAGCCCAGCGCTCGTTCTCACCTTTGCTGTCCGATGCTGATTGGCTTTGCAGATTCGACTGATTTGTTACTTCTTCCATAGTGTTTGTTTAGGTTTTCCGCTTTGGATTCCTTGATGATTAAAGTGATTAGAAATGCCCCAAATTGATCAAAATCACTCTCTCTAAAGTATTTTCATTTCACATTTCAATAGACCAACCCAAATACTCAGAGATTAAACTTGAGCCTCAATTCCTGGCGAAATGAATGATTGAAATAGCATAGCTATGTGTAACAGCTATTTTGCAATAGCTATTTGCGGCTATTTATGGCTGTTAACCTACCGTCAGATGCTTTTTAGAGTGCTTTTTAGGCAATTCCTAACTCATTGCTGGTGACTTCAGCTTAGGAATGTGAGCGAAAGAAATTCTTCATTCTAAAGGGATAGATCAGGGGACAAGCTTTTTCTCTCAATTGCTTTTCAGCCCATTTGAAGATTTTGAATTTCTCTGGTTTTTCGTAGGACTTCCTCAGCCAAAAGAAGGATGTTGTTAGCGGTCTAATTTTGCCTACTGAGAAAAGAGATTCAATTAACTTTTTTGAAGGGAAATAAGAGATGCAATTAAAGCCAATTCATCAGCAGGTGGTTGCCGTTGTGGGGGCTTCAAGCGGCATCGGTCGTGAGACAGCGCTACGGTTTGCCCAACGGGGGGCAAAAGTCACGGTTGCGGCCCGCAGTGAGGTCGGGCTACAAACCCTAGTTGATCAAATCAAGAGTGCAGGCGGAGATGCACTGGCGATCGTTGCGGATGTAGCCGAATTTGAGCAGGTGAAGGCGATCGCTGACAAAACCGTTGAAACCTACGGGCGACTCGATACTTGGGTTCATGCAGCGGCGACTGGCGTTTTAGCACCGTTTGAAAAAATTACGCCAGAGGAATTTAAGCGTGTCGTCGATGTCACCCTAATGGGACAAGTGCATGGCGCGATGGCAGCACTGCCCCACCTCAAGCGCGAAGGCAGAGGGGCAATGATTCACATTTCTTCGGTAGAGGCGCGGCGAGGTATACCGCTACAAAGCCCCTATTCTGCTTCAAAGCATGGAGTAGAAGGGTTTCTGGAAGCGCTGCGGGTAGAGCTACAGCACGAAAACATTCCCATTAGCGTGACCAATATCTTGCCAGCAGTAATTAATACGCCCTATTACAACAAGGCGATGACCAAGTTAGGCGTGAAGCCAACTGGAATTCCGCCTTACTACGAACCGAGTTTGGTTGCGGATGCGATTTTGCATACCGCGGAGCATCCAACTCGCGACTTTATCGTAGGGGATGTGGGCAAGATTGTGGACGTGCTGCAACGGTTGTCGCCACAGTTGGTGGATGCGCTGCTGTTAGCGATCGCTTTCCCACTCCAGCGAACCGATGAACCAAAGTCTGAAAATGATCCCAACAACCTGTTTGCTCCGGCTGATCCAGCAGCAGGTTATGACCGCGTAGAGGGCGATTTTGGTAATCTCACGATTCCTAGTGTCAGCGATTGGTTTGACCGCAATCCGACTGTGAAGTGGGGGGCGATCGCCAGCGCTGCAGCCTTAGCCCTACTAGCAACTCAGGCATTTACGGGCGGACCATCTGCAGGAGAACTGTAAAGTGACTTATCCTCAAGCACCTTGGACGCTTCAGGGCTATTCTATCCAAAGCCTTCAACCTATCGATGTTGAGCAAGTTCGTCCGCTAATTCCGTCTGAGCTAGAAATTGTTTCAGTCTTTCCGGGTAAAACTTTGGGCGGTGTTTACGTTGCCTCCTATGGCACAGGCTCAACATTGCTCTACAACGAGCTAATTGTGGTAGGTGCGTTGACTCGCTATGAGAACCAGGTTGGCAGTTGGGTGTCGCACATTTATGTAGACAATCCTGATTCTGTTGCCGGGGGGCGAGAAATTTGGGGACTACCCAAGCAACTGGCTCAATTCACCTGGGAGCAGGGCTCCCAAAAACGGGTGTCGGTCTATCAGGAAAATCAGTTGCTCTGTCGGTTTGAATACAGTTGGCAGATCCCAGCATGGCGACAGCCTCTCAAGGCGACAAGCTTTAGTACGCTGGATGCCGATTTACTCTCATTTGAAGCAGAGGCATCAGCCAACTTTAGTTTGGTGGGCGCTGACTTACAGGTGCCAAGTGGCAGCCCTTTTCACCATCTCTGCCTTGATCAACCTCGGTTGGTTTTCTATGCTGACCAGTTGCGTCTGTCGGTTAGCAGTCCTCAGCGGCTGATAACTCGCGTGAAATTCTAGGCATCTATTCTGTAATGTCTGTTTTCAGGTTGGATAGAGTACGGCGGAACTAAAATTTGGTGAACATGCAAAGAAGTATCGCCCGCATTGCGGGCGATACTTCTTTGCGCTGTTTCAACTACATGTTGTGTGGTTGAAACAGCGCTATTGAATTTTCCTAAGTTTAGGAACTGGACTTTTCGGCGACGACTTCTTCGCTGGCTTCTTCCGAAGTTTGCGTTGGTGCTTCGGAAGAAGATTCAGATGTAGAAGCAGGTTCAGGGGTTTCTTCAGTCGCTACTTCAGTCGGTTCTGATGCCGCTTCGGTGACTGGTTCTGTTTCTACGGTAACTGCTTCAGCCGATTCAGTTGCCGCCTCGGCCACTGGCTCAGTTGGTTCTGGGGTTTCAGGAGCTACTTCAGCCACAGAAGTGGCTTCCGTCGATTCTTCAGCCGCTACTTCCGTTGTTTCCGCTGATACCTCCAAGGTTTCTTCTGGAGTTTCTTCTGGAACTTCTTCGACGGGTGGCTTGGGTTGGGTGGGTCTAGGCCCACGCATCAAAGCAAGATTTGCGGGTGCAGGACGTTCGTCTCTGTTGCGATCGCCCTTCCCCTTCCCTTTGCCCTTGGAGCGATCTTTGTCTCTGTCTCTACTCCGACCTTCGTTGCCTTCGGATGAACGCAAGGCATTCCGTTCTTCGGGCGATCGCTTCACTGGAGCGGGAGCGCGTTTTGCCGGAGCCGCCTCAGGCGGAGACTCGACTGCAGCTTCGATCGCCACTTCACTCGATTCAACAGTCTGAGACTCGACTGCCTGACGCTCAGACTTCTTAACAGGACGTTCTACCATGATTCAGCATTTTTGTTTACCTGTTATCCTATCTCGAACCCAGGGGGCATTGCTGAGTTGAGCGTGGAATTTGAATAAGGATTTTGGGTTGGAGAGAAACAATCTCTGCTACCCAAAATCCTGTTGTGTTTTTGTCTCAGACGATTTGCTGAATACTGTACGCCCAAGGAAACTAGTTTTGGCTGTTGCCCGACTTCATCATTGAAAGGACACGCCCATTGTTGATAAAGCGTTCGGATAGCACCTGACGATAAACCGCTTCATAACCATCAGTCATGCACTGCACACTAAAGTGAGTCAAAACATGTTCTCGGCAGGCGTGACGATCAATTTCGGGGAGGCGGGCGATCGCCTCCACACATTCTTCGGTGTTGTGGCACAAAAAGCCCGTCTTACCGTGAACGATCACTTCAGAGGTAGACCCTAGTTCCATTGCGATCACAGGAGTGCCAGCCGCCATCGACTCGATCATCACTAGCCCAAACGGTTCGCGCCAGGTAATGGGAAACAGCATTCCAACCGCATTACCCAGAAGTGCGTTTTTCTGGAAATGGTTTGCCTCACCCAAATACTGGATTTGCTCACCGTCGACCAACGGCTTGATTTCCTGTTCAAAGTAGTCCACATCCACTACATCGACCTTGCCTGCCATCTTCAGCTTCCAGCCTGTTTGCTTGGCAATGGCGATCGCCAAGTGCGCTCCCTTCTCAGGTGATATACGCCCTAGGAATGCCAAATAAGGCTCCTCATCTGGCTGAGGATAAAACTGGTGGCTGTCGGGATCAATGCCGTTGTAAACTGTTGCGACGCAGTTTAGGTCTAACCGTGGCTCCCGTTGAGCGTCAGAGATGCTGACGTAGGGTTGGTTTTTGGCGTAGCCAAACATCTTTTCATTGTCAGGCGTAAAGATGCCATGAAGTGTGTGAATCGTTGGAGTTTTGACCAGATTTGCAAAGGGCAGTGCAGAGCAGCCCATGTGAGAGTGAATGATGTCAAATTCCTGCGCCCGTTCGTATACCTGACTCAGTTGCAGCATTTCATAGATGCCGTACTCCTTCACGTTAGGAGCCAGACGCAATGCTTGAGGGCAAACAGATTCAAGCTTAGCCAGACTAATGGAATCTCCCGATGCAAATAGCGTCACCTCATGTCCCCGCCGAACCAGTTCATCGGTCAGCAGTCCAACAACTAGTTCAACGCCGCCATAAGCCGGGGGGGGAACTCTCTCCCATAACGGGGCAATTTGAGCAATCCGCATTACAAACCTCCTTAAGGAATATAAGACTTGAGCTAAAGTGACCAGCCCTTCGTCCACGGAGTGCTTTCAAGCGACCATTTGCTTGAGAGCTTATACATTACAAATCGTTAAGCAAGTTTTAATAAAACCTAAAACTTGTGACGAAGTGTCTGAAGTGTATGAATGATTTAAGTTTTTTGACAATGGGTATACCTACCCTCATATATGCGGGAAATCCACACTTTTTGAGCGCGTCAATTGATACAGGAACGTTGCCTGGTAAGACATGTAAGGCGATTGCCCGCAAATCCCAAGATCCTTCTCCAGGAAGAGTTTCAGCAGCGGCAAGATGGGCGAGAAACTACGACTTCGGGGTGAGGTTCTCCTGACTCGCATTGAGCAGGGAATTGGGTGAATATAAATCTATAAGCAAAAGCGGTTACGAACCGCACTGCTCTAAAAACTGTTCAAGATCCAAGAATTGTTGAAGGATTGTTGTAGAGGTGACACTATGATGATTCGCTACTGGCAACCTTTTCGTGAGATCGAAACTCTGCGTCGTCAGCTTGATCAAGTGTTTGATGAACTCGCTAGCTCTCAGAGCGATTCACCTGCCGCTTGGGGACCTGCAATCGAGATGCAGGATCATAGCGACAATCTGATTCTCAGAGTGCAGCTACCCGGTATTGAAGGCAAGGATTTAGATGTTCAGGTGACTCGTGATGCAGTCGCCATTGCAGGCGATCGCCCACAACCCCAAGAGGCAAATTATCTCCACTCTGAGTTCCGCTATGGCAAGTTTCAGCGTGTAGTCAATCTACCCGTAGCCGTACAAAACGATCAGGTGAGCGCAAACTTTACCAACGGCATTTTGACGCTGACCTTACCCAAGGTGACAGAAGCGCGTAACCGAGTCGTTAAAGTCAATCTGGGTGAACTGTCAGGTGCATCAAACCCAACGCTAGAAGCTAGCACTAACTCCGTTGCAGAGAACAGCAACAACTAATTGGTAACTAGCTAGACCTATAGGGTGGGCAATGCCCACCCTTTTTGCGTATCTGCACTGGCTGCCCCTTGGGTTCACAAGCTTGTTGCTTCGTAAACTTGCGTAAAGTAGAGATAGGATCGTACTTTGCGCCTGAACTAGCCACTAATTCGCTAACAATGGATATTCCCGTTCTCTCCTCTACTGTTTTGCTGACGCTGTTGCTTTCGGTTGGGCTGTTTTTCTTTATTCGGGCTTCGACTAAAGACCGAATCCAAGTTGCCAAACTAGTTACAGAGCAACCCGAAGAGTCTTTGCTAGAGCAGCTACAGGCGTACTTTACACAGCGGGCTTATCGAATTGCAGCAGTAGACGCAGCTAAGAATCAGGTAACGTTTGAAGGATTTGTTCGCCCCAGTGTGTTTCTAGCTGTTTTCCTGACGCTATTGGCGGCGGTTGGTTTGCTTTGCTTGGCGTTGGTTTTGGCGCTGCTATTGCCCGATTGGGCAAACATCTTGCCGATTTTGGTCGTGTTTTCGCCGATCGCAGGCATCTTTTACTGGCGTAAGTCTGCCCGTCCTGAGCAGGTTCGGCTACAGGTCGCAAAGCTGCAAGGAGATGAGTCCGTGCAAAACCTGGTGACGGTCACAGCCCATCGAGACGAACTAGCAGAGTTACAGCGAAGCCTGAATTTGAAACCTTTAGAGGAAAGCTAAATATGGGCTGAATGTAGAGTCTTTTAGCTCAAGCCGTACAAATTCTGCTTAAATTCTGGTAAATTTGCTTGCAGTGAAGGGTCTGACCCCTCTAAAGATATAGTTGAGACAGCCTTGAATTTTAAGGAAATGGGTGGGGCGATCGCCCTTTTCCCGGCCTTTTTCCTCTCCTCCTCGCGCTACAAGAGGTGTGGTGATCAGCAAAGCAAAACTGGCTGTACTCAGGACGTGGCTCGACCAACTTAGCCGGGAACAGTCGACTGACCCGGCATATAAGGCATGGCGAAAACGGTTTCTGCAACAGCGCTTACAGCTAGGGTTACAGCTTGCTGTTGCGGCTTACCTGAGTTTCATTTTGCTAGAACTGGTGCTGACTGCCGCTCAGATCAAAGTGTGGGACCCGGGCTGGCTAGTTATGGCAAGTGTCGCGGAGCTAGGACTGATCACCTGTTTAGTGGGAGTGCGATCGCCTCAAGGCAAGCACCGATTGGGACTACTCTTTTTGGGGGGTTCCTGGTCAATCACGCTAGTGGAGCAGGTTTGGGCAACGCTTAACGGATTTGCCTTTCCGGGGCTTTTTGCCTGGACTTTGGTGTTGTTGACCCAGGCGACTCTGGTGCCTGTCCGCTGGTATTTACACCTGATCTCTCAGGTTGGCTTACTGACCTACTACTTCGGTGTAAACACCATTCTGAATCTTTACCCCAACGACGGTCAGCCTCTTTGGGACCCGATTCAGGTGCTTTACTTGCTCTGGTTTTGTGGCATCTGTGATCTGGCTGTTTTTTTGTATGAGCGACTGCAAAGAACTGAGTTTCAGACGCGACGTGAGTTAGAGGCTGAACAGGAGAAGTCAGAGCGGCTGTTGCTCAACATTTTGCCAGAAGCGATCGCCCAACAGCTTAAACAAGACCATCGCACGATCGCAGAAAGCTTTGCCGAAGCAACGGTTTTGTTTGCTGATATCGTTGGCTTTACCCAGATTTCAGCCGGAATTCCGCCCCGTGAACTGGTGACGCTGCTCAACCAAATTTTTTCCACTTTTGATCAACTGGCGGAACAACACAATTTAGAAAAAATTAAGACGATTGGGGACGCATACATGGTGGTTGGAGGGTTGCCCATTGAGCGAGGCGACCATGTGGAGTCGATTGCTAGCATGGCACTAGATATGCAAGCGGCGATCGCCCAGTTTAAAACCCGGCAAGACCAGCCTTTCCGCATTCGCATTGGAATCAACACTGGCCCCGTTGTAGCAGGCGTAATTGGCAGAAAGAAATTTATCTATGACCTTTGGGGCGATACCGTAAATATTGCCAGTCGTATGGAATCTCAAGGATTACCGGGCTGCATTCAGGTGACAAAACCCGTCTATGAGCGGCTGCAAGACAAATTCTTGTTTGAAGAGCGCGGCATCTTGGAGATCAAAGGAAAAGGCAAAATGCAGGTTTACTTATTACAAGACAGATTGTTGTAGGACAGACTGTAGGCTGCTCCTGCTGACTATTCAAACGCGGAGTTTTTGGCTAACGCATACCCACAATAGAAACAGGTACTGCGTTTTGAACTGACTTTCCTGCCACAGTTAGAACAAACCAAAACCTGTCGCCCAAGTCTGCCGTCTAGCTTGCCGTCCCGCAGGTCAATCTCGGTCATCTTTACAAATAGTTCTTCTTCCGTCAGCTCTGTATTGTCTCTAATTAACTCCCACATTGCCTGACAGCTCAAAGAAAGTTTCTCAACCTTCTGCTGTAGAGAATGCATCTCGTCAGCCAAATTTTCTATTTTGTTGGCTACTCTGTGAACTTTAGAGTCTGTCTCTGTTCTCGCCGCTTCTTGCCGTCGCTCCAGGTTTCCAAAATCCATAGCTACAAGAAGTCCTTACTGATGGCTTACCCTTATTCTAGGATCTGCTTATGGGGGGCGTAGGTGAAGTTGCGGTATCTAGGGAAGGGCGATCGCCTCCGCTAGACCATCCGAATCAATTTCTGATACCAATTTAATTTGAAGATGTTGCAAATGTGGGTAGGGGCGCGTCGCGATGTGCCCTTACAGAAGTTGATAAATCGCAAAATCCATTTAATATCGGTACAAAATTCTAATCAGCGATAATGGAGTGCTGGGTGCTTGTAGCTTTTGATTCGCTTATTAGAGGGATCTAACAGAATGTAAAGGTGATAAATTTTTAAGGCGGAAGGACTTGGTTTCGTAGAGCGTGTACGCAAAACGAAACATTAGGGGAAAGTGTTATAAAAAAGCGTTACATGAAAACAGCGTTACGTGAAAGCAGTATAGAAGTTGAAGAGAGTGAGGTTACGATGTCGGAGGCAGAAAAGCCCCTGACAGTGCCTAAAGAATTGCTAGGTGCGCCAGGTGACTTTAACCCCACGCTGCTGATGTTTCTAGCAGCAGTTGTGATGGTTGTGATCTCAACGTTGGGATATTGGCGCTGGCATTGGGTGGACTGGTGCTGTTTTGTGATTAACGTGATTGCCTTACACATGGTAGGGACGGTGATTCACGATGCCTCGCATCATGTGGCGCATCGCGATCGCATCGTCAACGCTGTGCTGGGACACGGTAGCGCTTTAATGTTGGGGTTTTCCTTCCCGGTGTTTACGCGAGTTCACATGCAGCATCATGCGAACGTAAACGATCCCGATAATGACCCCGATCATTTCGTTTCAACGGGCGGTCCGCTATGGCTAATTGCAGCCCGGTTTTTTTACCACGAAATTTTCTTCTTTAAACGCAAGCTCTGGCGCAAATATGAGCTGCTGGAGTGGTTTTTGGCGCGTTTGGTTGTTATTTCAATTGTTTATGTCTCTGTTCAACACCATTTCCTGGGCTACGTTCTCAATTTTTGGTTCTCCCCAGCAGCAGTGGTAGGGCTGGCGTTAGGGCTATTTTTTGACTACTTGCCCCATCGCCCGTTTCAAGAACGCGATCGCTGGAAGAATGCCCGAGTCTATCCCAGTTCCATTCTCAATCTGCTGATCATGGGGCAAAACTATCATCTGATTCACCATCTTTGGCCCTCAATTCCCTGGTACAACTATCAGCCTGCCTACCGCGCAACTCAGCCTTTGCTCGATGAAAAGGGCTGTCACCAGTCGTTAGGGCTGCTCCAGGGCAAAGACTTTCTTAGCTTCCTTTACGACATTTTCTTGGGAATTCGCTTTCACGGTCACAAACCGAAGCCTCAAGTGGAACATGAGGTTCCTTGAAGCTATTCCAATAAATCTATAACGGTGTAGCAATCTAATACCAATTCCACAAATTAGGGCTACAGATGGAAGGGCACCTCGCGGAGCGAGGTGCCCTTCCATCTGAGAGATAACGTTATAGCTAGTCGTGTTGCGACACCGTCATAGATTTATTTTTACTCCTCGATAGCCCATCTCTGCTTTTTGCATTTCTTCCACCATTTGTTTGCTGCGGCGAATATAGGTGACGAACAGCAGAATCGAGAAGCCAATGACGAGCAGCCCCAAAACGTTGCCCGCAAACGTGTTGTAAAAGCCATGCAGGGCAGCAGCGATCGCCACGCCAATGAAAATAATGGCGCTGCGCCGTGAAGGGTTGATTGCTGCCAGTCCCATAAAATAGCCGACAATTCCGGCGAGAATAGCATGAAAGAGCGGCAGGGAAACAAAGCGAATCGTATTTGCGATGACGTAGGAGCCAAAGTCTAGATCTCCTCTGGTCAAGCTAAAGCGATAGAGCAACGAGTAGGTTGCTCCTTCAGCCATCGCAAACCCTAATCCTGATGCTGCCCCATAGAAGGCAGAGGTAAGCGGGTCTTGCAGCTTTCCTGGACGCAGCAAAAACAGGTATACGGGTAAGGCTTTGCACAATTCTTCTAAAACCCCTACACCTAACACGAAACCAATCATCCGGGGAATCATCCCTGCCCCAATCACGGCGTAGAAGGCGTTAAACGGCGGCACCTGCTGAAAAAACAGCAACATTGGAATGCCGACAAAGGCAGTAAACAAAACACACTTCAATGTATCGCGCCAGGAAAATTGAGGTGGCTTGATCAAGTTGTAGAGCACCACGCCCCAGATTGAGGCGTAGTAGATTCCTAGCATCCAGGCTGTTTGCTGAAGGCTGGCTTTGTCGGGTGTCACCAGATCCACAACTAGAGGAAATAAGCCAAAAAACAACAAAATTTTGACTAAGTGGTTTTGGTACAGCCCTAGACTGATCACGTCTCGATAGGGAAAAACGGCCGCAAATTGAAACGTTCTTAGCGTTGCCAAAAAATCGTTGGTTTCGGGGCGGGGTTTTTCTAGCTCTGCTAGCTCTAGTTCTGACAAAAGTTCGGATGAATCATCAAACAGGGGTACAAATTCTGCGTACCAAGTAGGTACATCTTCGCCGATCTGCTGCCCATAAACTTTGACTAATTGAATCGACTTGGCTCCATAGTCGCTAATCTGACGGTTGAGGAAGGAGACAAAAGTTTGCTGCGCAAGCGGACGAGTTGATGAAAGCAAGACTTGCAGACAGCTATCCATCAACAAGACTTTTGCCATCACCCCTCTGGGCTGTAAGGCTTGATTGAGCAGCGTGGCGATCGCCCCAGGATCACCCTGCTGGGCAAGTTCGACAAGACTAAATTGGGTCATGACCGACGAGTCCGCTGGGTCAAAGGGGGGTTAATTCAAAATATCTCATGCCTGGTAGAGCTGGTAGGGACACAAAGCCATTCTAATTAGAGCCAGCTGAGTTGGGGCTAGCGGGCGGACTGGCTGCCGGGCGAGTGGGACTAGCTTGGGGGCTAGTGGTTGGACTGCCTGTCGGGCGAGTAGGACTAGCTTGGGGGCTGGTGGTTGGACTGGCTGCTGGGCGAGTAGGGCTAGCTTGCGGGCGGGCTGGGCGAGTTCCTGAGCTTGGACGATCTAGCGTGACAGGGGCTTCGATCCGCTGAGGTTCTGAAGCTCCTTCTGGTGTCCAAAATACGGCTTCCACATTGACGGTTGTAACGTCTGGGTTAATAGTAAACGAGCTTCTAAAGGGTACCGTTTCTCCTGGCTCTAGGGCAGCAACGCCCAGACTACTATAACCACCTTGAAACAAGTTGGGATTTTCAGCGGAGCCACCTCGGTAGGAAACCGACACGTCACTAACGGTCTGGTCGCTATGATTGGTAACGCATCCGACTACAAAATTACCGCCGTTTTCAGACGCTTCAGGATCAAACTGCACATTCGTCAACTGAACGGGGTCAGACTCAGGAGTAGACTCCACCTCACGGCAAGTCACCTGATTGGAGACGGTGATGCTTGATGTGGGTGCCGACGCGTTAGTGTTAGCAGGAAGATTGGCGGCTTGCTGTTGAGCAGCGGCTAGACTCTGTTGATAGGCAGGCAAGCGGTTTCGGGCTGTGGCATAGTCTGGGCTATCGGCGGGTACTGCTTGCAAGAGGGCGATCGCCTGCTCCCACTGGCTAACAACCAAACCCCAATCATCGGCAGATCGGGCTGTTTCTGCCAGCGTTTCTGCCTGCTCCGCGCGACTGGCTGCATCTTCTAACGGATTTTCTGAGAGGGGTTGCTCAATTTCATCTTCGTCGGCATCCAGTTCGGTTGCGGGATCAGGCGCAATCTCAGATGCCGAAGGCTGCAAGGACCTTTCCTGGCGCGAATACCAAATCGAGAAGCCGACAATCGCAGCAATCCAGCTTGCTACGACCAACAAAATTAGGTAAAACCAGGGCGATCGCCCCGTCCTCGTCGGACGCTCTGGTACAGGTGCGTCTACCGCGTGTTCCACCCCATCTGCATCCGTCCAGGTCAGTTGTTCTGCAGGAGCGGTAGGTTCAGCTTCAACAAGTGGAATATTAGGTTCTTCGTAGGCAACATATTCCAACGATTCGTCTGGGGTGAAGTTAACCTCATCATGGGCTGGAGTGACTACAGATGCAGGTTGGTCATCCAGGCGATCGCCAGTCCCAGATCCTGAATAAATTACCGGATCGGGAGCTAAAGTTTCTTCCTCTACTACCGCAGGTTCATTAACAACTGCAGGTTCATTAATAACTGCAGGCTCATTTACAAGCGGAGATTCCTCTAAGTCCGCAAGGTCTTCTACAACTACAGGCTCAACGGTTGCACGGGGTTCTACAGGGGCTGCTCCGTTGCCAATGCGGTCAGCCGCAACCGGAAGTGGGGATACAGGTTCCGCTGGTGGCACGCGGCGGGGTGGGGGTGGAGGTGGGGGTGCCGCAGGCCGCCTGGAGACAGGAGGCTGAATTGAAGTCGTAGGGACAGAAGCAGACTCCAGGTCTGGTGGAACGGGTGTAGTGGGTGGCTTCAGAAAAATTTCTTCAGTCCAGACGGGGGAAAGGTTACCAACCTGCCGACTGGCAATTTCAATCGATTGAATAGATTGGAGTCCCAGACTGGTGATCCCGTTTCGGACAAACGCAATCATGGCTTGTCGATTCGGAATTTGAGCAGACTCCAGCAAAACCTTTAAGCGATCGCCCTGCAAACCCACCGAAGCAGTCATCCCTTTCGGCTGAAGTGAGCGATTCATCAGGGTGGCGATCGCCTGGGGATCACCCTGCTTTGCCAGTTCTAGAAGATTCGACTGTGTCATAACTGATCCAATCTATCAATCGTTTTGTTTATCTTTTGCTCTACAATCTTGGCAACGGCTCAACCCGTCCAGCTTGCCTAGTTCCGTCTCCAGCTTGTCATTTTCCCGTATCTTTCAGCCATATGAGTATTGGATATCTTGCCCTCGTCCTCCACGCCCATTTGCCTTTTGTTCGCCATCCTGAAAGTGACTATGTTTTAGAAGAAGAATGGCTGTTTGAAGCCATTACCGAAACCTATATTCCCTTACTCCTGGCATTTGAAGGGCTGAAACGAGACGGGGTCGATTTCAAAATGACCATGAGCATGACTCCGCCACTGATTTCCATGCTCCGCGATCCCCTGCTGCAAGAACGTTATGACGCGCATCTGACTCAACTGGAAGAGCTGGCAGAGATGGAAGTTGAGCGCAATGTTCATAACGGACATCTCCGCTATCTGGCAGAACATTATGCCAGTGAGTTTAACAAGGTGCGAGAGGTATGGGAGCGTTACGACCATGACCTAGTTACTGCCTTTAAACAGTTTCTAGATAGTAATAACCTGGAGATTATCACCTGTGGGGCAACTCATGGCTATTTGCCCCTGATGAAAATGTATCCGCAGGCGGTCTGGGCGCAGATTGAGGTTGCCTGTGAACACTACGAACAGAACTTTGGTCGCCCGCCTAAAGGCATTTGGTTGCCCGAATGTGCTTACTTTGAAGGGTTAGAGCGAATGCTGGCAGACGCGGGTCTGCGCTACTTCCTCACTGACGGCCATGGAATTCTCTATGCCCGTCCTCGCCCTCGATTTGGCACCTATGCACCTATCTTTACTGAAACAGGTGTTGCAGCCTTTGGACGGGACCACGAATCTTCTCAGCAAGTGTGGTCTTCTGAAGTTGGCTACCCAGGCGCAGCCGAGTACCGAGAATTTTACCGAGATTTGGGCTGGGATGCCGAATACGAATACATTAAGCCCTACATCATGCCCAATGGTCAACGTAAAAATACGGGCATCAAATACCATAAGATTACGGGCAAAGGCTTAGGGCTGGGTGATAAGACCTGGTATGACCCTTACTGGGCGCGAGAAAAAGCTGCGGAACATGCCAGCAACTTCGTCTTTAACCGGGAGCGTCAGGTTGAGCATCTTTATGGGATCATGCAGCGTCCGCCAATTATTGTTTCACCCTACGATGCAGAACTGTTTGGGCACTGGTGGTACGAAGGTCCCTGGTTTATCGACTACCTGTTCCGCAAAGCCTGGTTTGATCAGGGCACGTTTGAGATGACGCACCTGGCAGACTATCTGCGAATGCATCCGACGCAGCAGGTGTGTCGCCCTTCTCAGTCAAGTTGGGGGTTCCGTGGTTTCCATGAATATTGGCTGAACGAAACCAACGCCTGGATTTATCCGCACCTGCACAAAGCAGCAGAGCGAATGATCGACTTATCAAAGCGTGAACCTGTTGATGAGCTAGAGTGGCGGGCGCTCAATCAGGCAGCTAGGGAATTGCTATTGGCGCAGTCGTCAGACTGGGCCTTTATCATGCGTACTGGAACAATGGTTCCTTACGCGGTACGTCGGACGCGATCGCACCTGATGCGCTTCAACAAACTGCGCGACGACATTCTTCAGGAAAAGATTGACTCTGGCTGGCTAGAAAAAGTCGAAAAAATCGACAATATCTTCCCCCAAATCAACTATCGAGTTTATCGACCGCTCTAGAGAGAATTGGTGTAAGGCTAGAACTTTAGAAGAACTTTGAAGACTATAAAAGTCCCGTGAACTCGCGAAGAAAAGTTGGCATCCTCCTAAAGGAGTATGTGATATTTTATGTATTCCTACGGAATCGTTTCTCATACTTCATCAGGCGAACATCTCTAACTCCTTCCCGTAGATTCTCTCAAGCTGCTGACCCAGACAATCAGTTGAACTTAGAGAGATCTACGGTTTTTCAATGGAGCTATGTTTGAGGACTAGTAAAATAGCCTGCGGCAACATCATCTTTAAACTGTTGCAGTCTTTCTTCCAATTGGACAGTTCGTTGTTCAATCAGGTTGTCAGTACTAAGGATGGGGCGCGATCGCAGCGCTAGCTGCTTCAGCCGTGATGCCGCAGATTTAACTCTTAGCCAGTGTCGAACAGTGGATATAGGTGTTAGCAAGTCTGTCTTCTTACGAGGATCAAAGACACGCTGGGTTTGCACGGGCTGATATTCAACGCCGACTGACGCACACCAGTCTTGCCACTTGAAAGACAAAATAGTTGGGCTGGTGACAACTGGCACCCAGGGAACCCGCAAAGCATCCGCTACGATCGCCCCATGCATTGCCTCTGCTAGCACAACTTCGGTTTGCCCAATTGCAGTAATCACGGCTTCGGTTGTCCAACGTGGGTCAATATAGCCAAACCCGATTGCCTCACAGACCGATTTCCAGCCTTCTCCTGCCAGTTCATAGTGAGGCATGAAGGCAAATTTATAGCGTTTGCGATCGCCAGGTTTAACCAATCGTCTGAGCAGCACTGCTCCGTCTGTCACAGCCAACTCGTCTGCCAGACCTAAAGCTTTGGTTGAAAGCGGCCCACGTAGACAATAAATTTTGTAGGAATCGTCAACCGCCGGAACGCCTTTGGCATAGCCTACCCCTGTTCCAAATACAGCTCTTTTGCGGGCGTGACGAGTTCGGTCAGGCAAAGTATTATTAAATAAAGTGCCAATTCCTACAAACGCAGTGGTTGAGTCGTCATCCAACACCCCAGGAAGCAACTTTTCCCAGAGCCAGGGGTTTAAGTTGTCACCAAAATTTTGCGCTCCGTTAGGCAACTTGTAGTAGCAAAGCTTCATCGGTTAGGTTTACCAGTAATAAAATTTGAAATTTTCCAGCGTCGTTAACCTGAGACGCAGTAGGCGATAAACCTTCTCCAAGTTTCTGCGCACAAATAGCACACGTTTTTCTGATTTTGAGAGTTTAGGATGTTCGAGTGCTTTTTGCCGATTAAAATAGGCAAGCTTTTCGGTTGGATCAGCTTGCCCTTTAGAGATTCTGATTTTTTCAATTCGATCTTTAAAGAAGGGAAACCGATCCTCCGAATCAAACTGAACGGAGAGTTCAACTTTTGCAGCAGCAAGCCCTATTGCGTTTCCTTCCCCTAAATAAACGCCGTTTAATTCAAAAAAAGCGGCGATCGCGTCCCAATGTTTGAGGAATTCAATTTCGCGTCCAGCAGATCTTTTAACTGTGAATAAGAACTCGTGGACAAACTTGACGTTTTCTAGATTTAACTTTAGCTTTTCTGCAACTTTTGCAATAACCTCAAAGTCTCGCTTTTTCTCTTGGTTATGCTTAATAATGCCAGAACCTGATCTGGCTGTGATGCCGCTACACCAGTTAATTTCATCTGGTACTTGTCCTAAGATTCGCATATCTGCATCGATAAAAATGCAGGTCTCAAATCGGGCGATCGCCTCTGCAATTACAAACCTCTTATCGTGATAAGGGTAAACTCCCTGTTGCTGATGTTTTATTGCCAAAACGTGAGAACAATGTGCAAAGTCGCTGGGTTTGTCCGTCAGCACAACAAAAGTAGTGCCGGGAGAATATTGCTGAATATCGGCTGCTAAATCTAATGCAAGAGAGCGATATTTCTGTCCTAAAGCTAACGTACCAAAGCAGATATCCTTTACCTCTGACTTCACCATTCAGTCACCTGCTTTTGCACTAAACTTAGTTTTACTTAACTATCCAGAATAATGATTATTACGCCAACTCAAAAGTTCCCCATTAATATATCAACTTTGATTGATTTAAGACAAATTCAACCTGAACATAAAATAATGAAAGATGATCGAAAAAAGCTATGTTTTATCGTTATTTCAAGCAGCTAAAATTCCTCCAAAAAGAAAAAAATAGAGGGTATCTCGGTTGGAGATGCCCTCTACAAATTAAGAGTTAACGTCAGAAGAAACTAGAAGTTCATTTCGGCTGCCTGAACTTTTTCAACCTGCTTCTTCTTTAGAACTAGCAGAATTTGTGACAGCGTTACAGCTCCCATAAAGGCTAGCAATCCTTTAATCCGGTTAGGGCTTTGCAGCACGATTTCAACGTCTTTTTGTCCGAAACCACCCACATTAGGATTAGAAGTTAAGGCACTGCCCGCTGCTACGGTTTCACCCTCAGAGACAACTAGCTCTGGACCAGCAGGAATCGTATCCACCACTGCTTCGCCCTGATCTGGTTGAATCTTGACCTGGTATCCACCATCTTCAGCTTTGGTGACCTGAGCGATTGTGCCAGCAACAGAAGCGTTGTAGACCGCATTGTTGCTCTTTTCACCCGTTGGGTAAACTTGTCCTCGACCACGGTTGCCGCCTACATGGATTTGATATTTACCAAAGTAAACGGACTTGTCAGAACCAGGATCAGGGGCAAGGACAGGGAAAACAATTTCCTGATATTGCTCACCCGGAAGTGGCCCTACCAAAACAATATTCTCTTGAGTCTCACTGTAAGGCTGGAACAGATAGCTCTCTCCAACCTCTTCCTTCATCTCTTCAGGAATTCTTTCAGGTGGAGCAATCTTGAAGCCTTCTGGCAGCATTAGAACTGCGCCGACGTTTAACGGACCTTTCTCACCATTGCCCTGAACTTGCTGGACGCTGGTGTCGTAGGGGATCTTTACGACGGCTTTGAAAACCGAATCGGGTAGAACAGATTGCGGTACCTCAACCTCGGTAGGTTTCGCTCCCAGGTGACAGTTGGCACAGACAATTCGCCCTGTTGCTTCGCGAGGGTTGTCGTAGTTTTGCTGTGCCCAGAAGGGATAAGCAGCAGCAGTTTGAGGGAAAGCAAAGTCACTCGTGACTAGAAGAGCTAGCGTGGCGATCGCCACCAGCATACTTTTAGCAATTGCTCTGCCGCTCTGCGGCAAGATCGACCAGAAAATGGATTTCATGGGTTAAAGGGCATCAGTAAATGTCAAAGGATCGGGAGGGGGATTGGCTTAAGCCCACCAGGGGTCTTCTCCGGTACGGAAGTCAGTCTCCGTCCAGGGAGTCAGAGCAATTTTGCCATCTTCACTCACGTCAGCATGAACGAGCGCCAGCGACAGGGGCGCAGGTCCACGCACAACTTTGCCTTCGTTGTTGTATTGAGAGCCGTGGCAAGGGCACATGAACTTGTTTTCAGCCGCGTTCCAGGGAACGACGCAACCCAAGTGGGTGCAAACTGCGTTTAGCCCAAAACTTGCAATCTCGCTATCACTTTCGACAACCACATAGGTCGGATCGCCCTTCAAACCCTGGGTTAAGACGCGATCGCCCACCGCATGACTATTCAAGAAATCGCTGACAATCACATCATTGCCGAGTGCGTCTTTGGCAGTTACTCCACCGCCACCTGCGCTGCTAGAAGGAGGAAGAAAATACTTCACGACTGGGTAGAGAGCGCCCAAGGCGGTGCCTGTGATCGTCCCAAACGTGAGCAAATTCATGAATTGACGACGACCCATATCGGGTACGTCCGGGTTTCCAGAGAGTTGAGCCATGAGTTGATCTGAAGTTATGCGTCAGGAATGAGCTTAAGTGAACGGTTCTATACGTGATCTAGGCGTGAAATTGTAACTTTTTAAGCCTGCTTTTTAAGCTAAAGCATTGCAGAGGATAGCATGATTGCGAATCAAATCGCCGCCCGTCAATGCAACACGTCCAGCAAGTCGATGACGAATTGCTATGAGTGGCGCAACAACGGCAGTTCACGTTTTTCTAAAAGTATTATTACATCTCTAGAATCAGTATCATAGCTTTAAGCAAAGGAGCCGTTTCTTTGTAAAGAAAGGTAAATAGATGGTCCTAAAAGCGTCGCTTTTGCAACGAATTGTGAAGCATTTAACCTGAAGGGAGCTATGACCGGACAAGACCTACACCAGCTATTGCTGAGCAAATGGGGACGCTCTTACGACATTCAACTGCGGCGGACGCAAGGCAAAATTTTTGTCCAGGTCATGTGGAAGTACCTGGAGCAGGCTTCTTTCCCAATGACGGAGCCCGACTACCTGGCGCACCTGAACACGGTGGCAGATTATCTAAATGCCTGGGGTAGCACTGAACAAGTGCAGGATTTTATTGAGCAAACCCGCGATCGCCCTCGCCTGGGAAAAGCGGTGAATATCCCAGTTGACTTGGGCGATCGCGCCTCCGAGTGGATTCTGGAAGAATTCTAAACGGGTTAATATCCTGTCGGTCAACGTCCAGTCAGCATCACCATTCCAGCACCGCCAAAATATAGCCCTAGCACTGCGCCTGCCAGCAGACTCTGCGTAACTGGGTCGGTTGATGGAGTCAGCACTGCGCCGAGAACAACCGCTCCCAACAGCACATAGCGCCAGCCCGATAGCATCTGCTTGGACGAAACCACTCCAACCAAACCCAACAGTAGCTGAATCACCGGAATTTGAAAGGCTAGCCCCGTACTGAATAGCAACAGCAGCACAAATTCAAAGTAGCGATCGATTGACCAAAGCTGTTCGACCACCCCCTCCCCATAATTAATGAAGAAATTCAGCGCAGCTGGAATCAGGGCTAGATAGGCAAATGCCAAACCTGCTACAAACAAAATTGTGGAGCCGAAGACGATCGGTCCGATAAACCGTCGCTCTCGTCGAGTTAACCCTGGCAGCACAAACTGGACAATCTGGTAAAGCACAAACGGACTGGCGACCAGCAAACCGCTGTATCCGGCTACCTTGATCGAGACAAAGAAATATTCGCCTGGGGAAAGCTGCAAGAATTTAGCGCCTTGCGCGGGAACCTCCAGTAGTTGAACAATTTTGTTCACCACTGTAAAGCAGCCGATGACACCCAACACTACTGCAACCAGAGCGTAGAAAATCCGCTGCCGCAGTTCTTCCAGATGGTCAAATAGCGACATCTCAACATCGTCTGGAACTTCGTCGGAGAAATCGTCATCGTCCGAAGCAGCCATAGCTTTACGAGCTTGAGCCGTTTTAGCGGTAGAACCGTTCGTGTTCAACTCTTCTGAGGATGAAGTCTCTAGTTCTGAAGGGGCAGTCATAGATTAACGTAAGTCAGACCTTTGCTAATCATTGTATCTGCCTTACCGAGGAATCCATTCTTCTAGAAGACATCCTATTGACCAATCTGTCTGAATCCTCTGCGGCAAGAAGAGCATAGAGGCGCAAAGTTCCTTCGCCCTTTTACCCCAAGCGTGGAAAAGCTACATTTTTGCCGAACCAGGAAGTGTTCACCGCTTTATAAGGATTGCAACGAAGGAAATATAAAGCTGAGTATTTACATCGTATTTACATCGCTCTTAACGCAGTTCTAAGTAGCCAGCACTATATATTCAAAATTCTCGCTGCACAGATCAGGAACTAGGGCGACTAGAGTTTTACTTTTCTCTGAAGGTAAGCAATGTAAAAAGTAGGTGAAGCCACGTAGGTGCTTCTAAAAAGAAAGCTTTAAGATCCAAGCTTCTAGAGCGTTTAGCGGTTGTCCTTTTACTCTGTTTGAGGATAGCATTTCAGGTGGCATTCACGGCTCCTTCTCTCTTGCTCTCTCTAAATGCAGTCTTGGATTCTGCAACAGAATGCTCAAATTTTCGTCAGAGTTATGTGAATTCGTTGAAGGTTTTTAGAATCACAAAGGCTAGCTATTAGACAGGATATGAGCATCAGAACCGTAGGCATGATTACTGGATACCAAAGCGTCACTCAGAGTGATTGGCTGTGGCAGCAGACTCCAAACCCCTTTGGAATTTGGGGCAATATCCAAATGCTCGCGAAAGAGCCGCAGCCTGATTTTTTGCTGATGTATCAGTTTGACTTTAAACGTAGAGTTTCTGCTAAACAATCCTGGTTATCTAGATTTCAAAATAAGCAGGTTAAAACGGTAAATGTTGAACCGGATCTTAGAGGTGTCCCAAAAGAAAGAGTCATTTATTTGATGCGAGAACCACCCTTAGAAGAGGTGGTCAAGAGCAACCAGAAAAATTACAAAGCAGCTCAAAACTATTGTGGGTATATTTCAGGACCAGATGATTTTGCTCCTGTGCCCGATTATATGCCAGCTATCTGGTACCACTCCAACTCCTTTCGTGACCTGAATGAAATGCCTCCTCCGGTCAAGGTCAGCTCTTGTAGTTGGATTACTTCGGGAATCAACCGCACTGCTAATCACCGAAAGCGCTTAGATTTCTTACAGAATTTGCGCTCCAATGAGATTGACTTTGATCTCTATGGGCGTAATTTGCCAGAGACAAGTAATAGCTCGGGGGAGCTAAAGAACAAATGGTACGGAATGGCACCCTACTATTACAACCTGGCGATCGAAAACTATGCTGATAACGATTGGTACGTCAGTGAAAAACTGTGGGACTCTCTTCTAGCCTGGTGTCTGCCAATTTACTATGGTGGGCCTGCGGCTGATCGGCTTTTACCAGAAGGAAGTTTTCTACGATTGCCGAGTTTGGACGAAAAAGGAATAGCTTATATCCAAGAAGTTACCTCTACTCCAGATGCTTGGTATGCCGCCAAACCAGCGATCGCAGAAGCCCGGCAGATCATTCTACACAAGCTGAATCTGCTGAACTGGCTATCTGAATTCGTCGAAAAATTTGACTAACTGCAATGAGTTGTTCTTGTTAATTCTCGTTCAAATTATTCTCGTTCAAAAGAAATTGAGAGCCTAACACCATGGACGGAATTTGTACTCTCGCTAATGATTATGTGTATGACCAGTTAGTCGCTTTGCTAAATAGCATTGAGGCAATTGCAGGTTCAGAGATGCCCGTCTGTGTTTACCCTTATGACAATAAGACTGAACGAATAGCGGCAGAAATTGCTCGTCGTCCTAATGTGCAGCTTTATGATGATCAAGATTCAATCCAGCATTGGGACCAGTACGTCTGCAAGATTTGGGATGCTCACCCTACGGCTCGCGATCGCTGGCAAAAAGCGGGTTATGAACCCTACCATCGTGTCGGTACTCATCGTCGCTTTTGTGCTTTTGACGGACCGTTTGACCGATTCTTGTACATGGATGCAGACACGCTGCTAATGAGTCCGGTCAAGCCAATTTTTGAGCAACTAGACAATGCTGATTGGGTTGTTTACGACTTCCAACACAAAGATCCAAGCCATGTCTACGATCTGTCCTCAAAGAAACTGAAGCAGATATTTCCACAAGAGCGTATCAAGTCTGAAATTTTTTGTTCTGGATTTTATGCTTCTAAAAGAAACGTTTTTAGTCCAGAGATGCAGAGCTGGCTACTCACAAAATTACGCGATGGAGAAGCAGAAATTCTCTATGATATGGCTCCTGACCAAACCATTCTTAACTATATGGTGATGCGTTCAGGCATTTCAAGCTACAACTTTTCACTCCGTTTACCTGCTGAGGCTAGAACAGGTTGCTGTGTAACCTCACAAAATTTTAGTGAGCAAGATCATCTCCTTTATGATCGGGGAAATCGATTAACTTATATTCACTACATTGGGCTTAAATCCAAACATTTTGCTCGATTGTGTCAGGGTGAAAATGTCAATTTTCCTTATCAAGATCTTTTTCTTCACTATCGTTTTCTGCACGAGCCGGAGAAAAAACCTGTGTTGGTTGATGTCCCCAGACCTCAAAAGTCTTCTCCCAACTTAAAGCAACGAGTTTTACGCAAGCTTGGACTATCTTACTGAGGATTGCCTAATGAGTCGCGGCATATATATCACGGCTAATGACCGAGTGACCGAACAGGCGATCGCCCTGCTCAACAGCATTCGATTTTACGATCCTGAAACACCCGTTGTGCTGATCCCTTATGACGATCAGTATCATGCTGTTGCTAATACTTTAAATCAGTTTTATGGGGTACAAGTCTATGAAGATCTAGAATTCATAGATCGGCTGTCTAAGAAACTGCATCAGTGTTTTGGCGAGAAGTTTTTTGCTCGTCCCAATCAGTTTCGTAAACAGGCTTGCTGGTTTGGCCCCTTTGATGAATTTGTCTATATCGATACTGATGTCGTTGTCTTTGAAAAGATTATTGACAACACCAACTATCTAGCTGAGTACGACTTCATTTGCTCTGATTATCAGCACGCTGGTGGCATTACTAATGTCTTTACGTCTAGGGTAATCGAAGATCAGATTTTTACTGAAGATGAGCTAAAGGGCATTTTTAATGGTGGATTTTGGGGATCGAAGAAGAATCTAATTTCTGAGGAAGATTTGTATAAAACTTTCGCAGAGTGTGCGGCTCATCCCGAATACTTTGATTTTTCTCAAAAAACGTCAGATCAGCCAATCATCAACTACATGATTCTGAAGCGCTTGCCTCGGCGCTTTAATATCGTTCGCAAACCTGGTAAAGGTCCAGGCAATTGGGCAGGAAGCCATCACTTTGTCCGTCAGGGAGATATTTTAGTTGATCCAAATTTGAACCAGCCGTTGCAATATTTGCATTGGGCGGGCATTCGAATGGAACCAGGCTGCCCCTACTGGGATATTTGGGAACATTACCGCCACTTGGATGGGCCTGAACCAGCCCAACCGTTTGTCAGGAAGCCTGAGAACCCGCTCTGGCGGAAGGTTGTCAATCAAGTTAAGCGTGCTCTCTAGTGCATCTACCCGATTGTTTCAAGGTTTGTGCTTTTGTCGTACTTGTAAATCGCAAAAATTATGACAACTAGTATTGTGACAGGTGTTGCAGGATTTATCGGTTCTCACCTTACAGAAGCCCTGCTAAATCGGGGGGAGAAGGTGATAGGAATTGACCAATTTAACGATTATTACGACCCAGCCTTGAAGCGGAAGAATGTCCACTCTTTCGCAGCTAATCCTAACTTCCAGTTGATTGAGGACGACATTCAGTTAATCGATTGGTCAACACTGCTGACAGATGTTGAGTTTGTCTATCACCAAGCGGCTCAGGCTGGCGTGAGAGCGAGTTGGGGAGGTGGATTTCGCGCTTACACCGAACGCAACATTAACGCAACGCAAATTCTTCTGGAAGCCGCCAAAGAAGCCAAGCATTTGAAGCGATTAGTATTTGCTTCTACCTCTTCGGTCTATGGTAATGCTGAAACCCTCCCTACCGCAGAAACGATTTGTCCCCAGCCTGTCTCGCCCTATGGAATTACTAAGCTAGCGGCTGAGCGGTTGTGCTGGCTCTATCATCAAAATTTTGATTTGCCTGTAACGGCTCTGCGCTACTTTACGGTTTATGGTCCTCGGCAGCGTCCAGATATGGCATTTCACAAATTCTTTAAAGCTGTACTGGAAGATCAGTCGATTCCAATTTACGGTGACGGGCAGCAAACGCGAGATTTTACCTTTGTCAGCGATGCTGTCGCCGCTAACCTTGCTGCAGCTACAGTTCCAGAGGCGATCGGTGAGGTATTCAATGTCGGCGGTGGTAGCCGAGTTGTGCTGACCGAAGTGATTGATACGATGGAGGCGATCGCCGGTCAACCCATTCGCCGTAACCACATCGGTTTAGCAATGGGAGATGCCCGCCATACAGCCGCTGACGTTTCCAAAGCAAAGAGAATCCTGGGCTACCAGCCCCAGATTTCTCTGAAGGAAGGTCTGACTCAAGAATGGCAGTGGATTAAATCGCTGTACGCCTAAAATCAGCTTGCTGTTTTCGAAGCAACCATCTTAGGTGACCTGACCGAGAACCTTTCAACAAAAAAGCGCACCTCTGAATAGAGGTGCGCTTTTTCATTCCGAAAAACTAGCCCAGCACAGACTTAGCTTGAGCCACTACGTTTTCAACTGTGTAGCCAAACTTCTCAAGACAAACTTCTCCGGGAGCCGACGCACCAAAGCGATCGATGCTAATCGATCGGCCCTCATTGCCCAGGTAGCGGCACCAGCCAAAACTGGAACCTGCTTCTACTGCCAATCGCTTCGTTACAGCCTTGGGTAGAACAGACTCGCGATAAGCTTCATCTTGAGCATCAAACAGTTCCCAACAAGGCATGGAAACAACTCGCACTTTCTTACCTTCGCCACGAAGCTGCTCTGCTGCATCAACACACAGGTGCAGTTCGCCGCCCGTACCAATCAAGATCAGGTCAGGCATACCTTCACTGTCTGAGAGGATGTAAGCCCCTTTAGCAGTGTTTTCTATTGAACTACCCGCCAAGTTAGGTAGATTTTGACGAGATAAAGCAATGAGGGTAGGCGTTTCACGGCTTTCTACCGCAACTTTGTAAGCACCAGAGGTTTCGTTGCCGTCCGCAGGACGCATCACGTTTAGGTTAGGAATCACCCGCAGAGCCGCAACGTGTTCGACGGGTTGATGAGTTGGCCCATCCTCGCCCAGCGCAACAGAGTCGTGGGTCATGACGTAAATCACGCCAGCACGCGACAGAGCGGAAAGTCGGATTGCTGCGCGCATATAGTCGGTGAAGACCAGGAAGGTTGCACAGTAAGGAATTAAGCCTGAATTGTGCAGCGCGATGCCGTTGCAGATTGCGCCCATGCCATGCTCACGGACCCCAAAGCGCAAGTTGCGATTTGCATATTGTCCTGCCTGGAAGTCGCCGGATGACTTCAACAATGTTTTGTTAGAAGGAGCCAGGTCAGCAGAACCGCCAATTAGCTCAGGTAAAGCGCCTGCGATCGCATTTAAGGTTTTACCCGATTGGTTACGGGTCGCATCCGCTTTGTCATCGGGAGTGTAGGTGGGTAAGCTCTTTGCCCAATCTTCGGGTAGCTTGCCACTAAGCATCCGCTCTAGTTCAGCCGCTTCTTCTGGATACTCGGACTTGTAGTGGGTGAAGAGTTGATTCCACTCGGCTTCCAGATCTGCACCTCGCTGTACCGCTTTGCGGAAATGATTCAAGGCATCTTCTGGAATCACGAAAGGTTCGTATTCCCAGCCCAAATTTTCACGGGTGGCCTGCACTTCTGCGCTGCCTAATGCAGAACCGTGAACATCGTGGCTGTTGGCTTTGTTGGGTGAACCGTAGCCAATGGTGGTCGTAACTTTGATGAAGGAAGGCTTATCTGTAACCGCTTTTGCCGCTTCGATCGCCGTTTTCACTGCATCTAAATCGGTGTTTCCACCCTCGACGTGCTGCACATGCCAACCGTATGCTTCAAACCGCTTGGCTACATCTTCTGTAAACGAGAGGTTTGTGGAACCGTCAATAGAGATATGGTTGTCGTCGTAGAGCGCAATCAGTTTACCTAAGCCAAGGTGCCCTGCCAGGGAGCAAGCTTCGCCGGAAACTCCTTCCATGTTGCAGCCATCACCTAAGATCGCGTAGGTGTAGTGGTCAACGATGGTGGCATCGGGCTTGTTGAAACGGGCAGCTAAGTGAGCTTCTGCCATTGCCAAACCGACTGCGTTAGAGATTCCCTGACCAAGTGGACCAGTGGTCACTTCTACCCCAGGAGTCATGAAGTTTTCGGGGTGCCCTGGCGTGCGAGATTCCCACTGGCGGAATTGCTGAATGTCGTCAATGGTGACACTGTCATAACCCGTCAAATAGAGCAAGGCATACTGCAACATGCAGCCATGACCAGCAGACAAGACAAAGCGATCGCGGTTAAACCAATATGGATTTTTAGGATTGAACCGCAGGAATTGATCCCACAGCACAAAGGCCATTGGCGCAGCGCCCATAGGTAGCCCTGGATGACCAGATTTAGCTTTTTCTACAGCGTCAATTGCCAAAAAGCGAATTGAATTAATGCAAAGTTCTTGGAGGGATTGAGTTGCGACAGCCATGATCTCTTTTACTCAACGACGGGTTATCACTTGGATCAGAATGAGCTAAAACTGGGTACTCTGGATCGCCTTAAAGCTGTATGTCCATCATCCCACTAGCCGGATCGACGGGCAAGAATCTCTCAGAATAGAAGCAATGTACAGGGCAAGGCAAATACGAAGCAATATAAACAGTTATGAGCAATAAGCAATTCTACTTACTGCTCATAATCTCAAGTCTATAGCTTACTGGGCAATTGATCTAGGGATTTGTCGAAGCCCTAACTCCAAAGCTTGCAGCTTTTTGCTACTGTCTGAATTTCTTAAATGCTAGCGTTACATTGTGTCCACCGAACCCAAAAGAGTTAGAAAGAGCAACTTCCACTGCCTGCGCCCGACTGTGGTTTGGCACATAGTCCAAATCGCACTTAGGATCAGGGTTTTCCAGGTTGATAGTGGGAGGAAGTTGGTCATTGGCAACTGCCAGAACGGCCGCAACAGATTCGATTCCACCGGAGCCACCCAGTAGGTGTCCGGTCATGGATTTGGTTGAGCTAACAGCAATTTTGTATGCGTGTTCGCCCAGCACAGTTTTAATCGCAGACGTTTCATTCGGATCGTTGACAGGTGTACTGGTGCCGTGAGCATTGATGTAGCTCACCTGGTCAGGAGTCAAGCCTGCATCTTTCAAACAGAGGGAAATTGCTCTGGCGGCTCCTTCTCCTTCTGGGGCAATGTTGGTCATGTGGTAAGCATCGCAAGTCATACCATAGCCAACAATCTCGGCGTAGATGCGGGCATTGCGGCTAAGCGCGTGTTCGAGTTCTTCAATCAGAAGGATGCCTGAACCTTCACCCATGACAAAGCCATCGCGATCGCGATCAAAGGGACGGCAAGCGTGAGCCGGATCATCATTTCGGGTCGAGAGGGCCCTAGCTGCAGCAAACCCTGCTAACGATAGGGGCGTAACCGCCGCCTCAGTGCCGCCGCAGATCATAGCCTGAGCATAGCCTCGCTGCACTAAACGAAAGGCATCACCGACAGCATTAGAGCCAGAAGCACAGGCTGTCACTGGGCAGGAGTTTGGCCCTTTTGCACCTACATGAATAGCAGTCAGCCCAGCTGCCATGTTCGCGATCATCATCGGGATCATGAACGGGCTACAGCGGTCAGGTCCGCGAGTCAGGTAGACCTCCTGCTGGTCTTCCAAGACTTTTAGACCGCCAATTCCAGTGCCGATAATGACGCCAACCTGCTCGGCATTGAGATCGTTGATTGCAAATTTGGCATCGGCGATCGCCTGCTTGCTGGCAGCTAGACCAAACTGGGAAAACCGATCCATCCGCTTTGCATCTTTACGATCCATGTAGTCATGCGGATCGAAGCCCCTAACTTCTCCTGCAATTCGGCAATCATGCCGCGAGGGGTCAAACAGGGTAATCGGACCGATGCCGTTGCGTCCGCTTAGCAACCCCTCCCAGTACTCGGCTAGGGTATTGCCAATTGGCGTAACTGCACCTAAACCCGTTACGACAACACGCTTAAACTCAGAATCAGAACTACTCATGACACCAGCTTCAAGGGTTCAAGTACCCAGGCACAAAATGACGAATAAAGATTGGAAGTAGGGGGCTTGGAGCGTTCACCCTGCTACTTAATAAACATAGATCTATGCTGCAGCCTTGCTGTTGATGTAGTCTACCGCAGCCTGAACCGTCGCAATTCCTTCTGCGGCTTCATCAGGAATTTCAATATCAAACTCTTCTTCCAGCGCCATTACCAACTCAACGGTGTCTAAAGAATCGGCACCCAGGTCATTTGCAAAGCTAGCTTCTGGCTTGACTTCGGTTTCTTCAACACCAAGCTGCTCAGACACGATCTTCTTAACTTTCTGAAAGATTTCTTCTTGACTCATAACAATTTCCTACTTGTTCCTAGTTAAGTATGGCGAACACACACAGATTGTTGACCCAAATCCTCTGGTGCTGCAAGCAAACTTTTACTCACTCCAAGCCAGCCTACAGGGTCATTACTTAGCAGCAAACAGTTTCTAGTAGAAGCGGGTACGAAACTATCGTGACCTGATCTACAGATTCACCAGATTTTTGAGCATCTCTTCATCTTATCTGAAAGCGTCACCGGGTTAGCGGCATGCAACAGATGATTGTTGGCGATCGCTCTCTACCCCCTTACTTTTATCTCAAGGCGAGCAGTTTATATAGACAGGTCTGAAACCTGCCTAAACCTGCCCATCGCTTTTAAGAAAAGCTTTGATACAAAGTCAGCCCCCCAGTGCCAGGTAAATAAGCGATGATAAATTTAGGGCGACACTCAAATCCATCGAGTGTGTCAATTTAACCCCTGTCCGTTATCCATGACGCTTAAATACGCTTACTTTCCGGGTTGCGTGGCTCAAGGTGCCTGCCGCGAACTATACCTTTCAACTGCGGCGCTGACTCAAGCTTTAGGAATTGAGTTGGTGGAGCTGAAAAAGGCCGCCTGCTGCGGTTCTGGCACCTTCAAAGAAGATTCTCAGCTTTTAGAAGATACGGTCAATGCCCGCAACATTGCTTTGGCAGAAGAATTAGACCTACCGCTCTTGACTCATTGCAGCACCTGTCAGGGCGTAATTGGGCGGGTCGATGAACGGCTCAAAGCGGCCCAGCAGCATGATCCTAGTTACATCCATCAGGTCAATGGACTGCTTGAGCATGAGGGATGTTCTCCTTATAAAGGCAGCACAGAAGTCAGACATTTACTCTGGGCATTGGTCGGTGACTATGGACTAGAGGCGCTTCAGCAGCGAGTCACCCGTAAACTATCGGGTCTGAAGTGTGCTGCCTTTTACGGCTGCTATTTATTGAGAACGCAGAAGCACTTACCCTACGACGATCCCTATAGCCCGGAGTCAATGGAGAATGTGTTTCGGGCAGTTGGGGCAACGCCAATCTACTATCGAGGGCGGACTCAATGCTGCGGTTGGCCGCTCTCTAGCTACGCTACAACTCAAGCTTTTGAAATGGCGGGAGGACATATTCAAGAGGCGATCGCTGCGGGTGCTGACTGCATCGTGACACCCTGTCCCCTCTGTCATCTCAATCTAGACTCTCGCCAACCCGAAGTTGAGCAAGTCATTGGCAAGAAGTTAGGTTTACCCATTTTGCATTTGCCGCAGCTCGTTGCGCTTGCTTTGGGAATCAGCCCTAAGCAACTTGGGTTAGATCGTCATATCGTCTCGACTCAACCCGTTCTACAAAAGATCGAGAAGGCAGGAGTTACTTAGGTAAAGCGTGGCTAGCTGTGTATTAATTCAATCGTACTAGCTACTCCTCTAGTGCCCATTTCAAAATTTGTCTGTCTGTAACTTGTAAAGAGCGGTAGGGAGTTAGTTTCAATTCAATATTTCTTGATCTAGCCTAACCAACAAGTTTTAATGCCGATTTAAGCAAAATTTGCGACAAATCGAACTTTACAACGAGGGCAGCATTGCTAGGTCAGCATGGGAACCTGCTGCAACTTCAATTTTACTTGGTTTGAAGTTCCTGATTTGAGAAGCATTAAGTCCCCTTTTTCTGCAGAGCTCTACAAAAAAGGGGGACTCAATCTCTTTTTAGGGAAACTTTGTCCTAGTGCAAGCTCAGATCAAATTGTTATAAGCTAGTAAAAATTATTACTAGTCAGCTATGGTTCCTCAGTCAACCAACCCAGAGATTAGCCAAAAATCTTTGAGGCAGTGGCAGCATGTAATGGCTCCTTATGGTTTAGGCTACCGCATCAAGCTGCTCTCCCAACTGATGGCACGAAAATTTCAAGAGCGGCTAGATCCATTCGGGCTGACTCCATTCCACTGGGTAGTGTTGTGTTGCCTATGGGAGGAGAATGGTCTAGCGACCTCTAGCATTGGTGAAAAATTGCAGCAGGTTGGTGGAACTCTGACAGGCGTTCTAGACCGCATGGAAGAACGAGGTCTGGTACGACGAGAGCGCGATCGCCAAGACCGTCGAATCTGGCGAATCTGGCTAACTGAAGCCGGAGATCAACTCAAGCAAGAGCTACTGCCGATCGCCCAAGACATTCGAGAAGAAACTTTGGAAGGAATGTCTGAAACAGAGTGCCAAGTGCTGTCAGGGCTAGTTGATCAGGCGATCGCGAATCTATCAAAGACTCACTAGAGTACCGTTGATGATTGCGCGGTTGGCAGCTTCGGTATCGTTAAAATCAACCCAAAAATTAGCCTTTTCCGGCTAGGTGAGCAAGCTGCTTCATGTTGACTAGATGAAGCGCATCACGATGCGGATCAGTCGCAATCCACCCCTTACTTTCCAGCTTTTCCATGATTTTGGTTGCTTCTTCAACGCTGACATCTGTTACCTCCGCCAAATCTTTAAGCGGAACGTTGAAGATCTCGGTGCCCTGCTCAGAAGGATGACCATAGTCTTCGCCGAATGCAACCAACGTATTGGCCAGCTTAATAGCGGGTGGCTGATGCCGTAGCTGAAACCGAAGATTGTTTTGCCGCAGCCGCTTCACCATCAGTTGCAGCATTCGATGATGGAGCTGCGAATCTTTGAAAAGAGTTTGGATAAACCGTTGAGCGGAAATACTCAGCAACTTGACTTGAGAAAGCGCCACAACATCGGTTGAGCGAGGCGACTCGTCTAAAATTGCCATTTCGCCAAAAAAATCGCCCTGACCCAAAATTGCCAGCGTTACGACCTCTTCACCTGCATGACGACGAACCTTAACCCAGCCCGACTCAACAAAATAAACTGCATTTCCCCAGGCATCTTCCATGAGAACGGCTCTGTCTGCTGGGTAGTCGTGCTCAACAGCAATAGACAGCAGCCATTCTAAAGTTTCTGGGCTAGCGGCGTTAAAGAGCGGGAAAAGCTCACTAAAAGCTTCGGTCTGCATGAAAGGCGCTTAGGTAAAACTGACCGGACATTGATTATCTGACTATGCTACCCAAAAACATCTAAAAACTTCTAGCTCTTGAGGATCATAGATACCCGTAAGCTGTCAACTAGATGTTACAGATTGCCTGCACCACTAGAATATCACGGGGTTGATGTGTCGCCACCTTTACGGTTGGCTCAGCAAGACGGCTTTTTGTAGCCGCGATCGCAGCGCTTCTACATAAGAAGCCCAACCCACGACGATTGACTGGCAATGCGTCAGTGTTTCTGGCTCAATTGCATCAGGAGTAAAATGCAGTGGATTACCTGCTAAGTCGCAGCAAACTAAGCCTGCGGCTCTTGCTAGAGCAATCGGTCCAACGGTATCCCAAAGCTTGACTCGCCCACTTAGATAGACATAAAGCCCTGCTCTGCCACAGACAACTTCCATCACCTTCAGTCCAAAACTGCCAATGGAGGTAAACTGGGCTTCTGGAATCAGGTGAGTCATCGCTTCCTCATAGCGTCGGCGATCGGTGCTGCCAATCAGTACCGGACAAAACGTTTGAGAAGGAGGAGTTGGCTCCTTGAGAATTAAAGGGTTTTGAGTGATTTGATCAATTGAAGTAACTGCATCAGTCGGAGTACGCCCCGTACTCTGAAACAGCCCCAAACCCAATCCACCCCAATACATCTGGTCTAAAGCGGGAGCGTAAATCCAACCGGCTGTAGGTTGGTTTGCTTCTAAAAGTCCTACCATAACGGCATAGTGAGGCTTGCCGTGAATGAAGTCGCTGGTTCCGTCGATTGGATCAATAAACCAAAACCGAGAATATTCTGACCGAAAGGATTGTCTGGAGTGAGCGTTTTCCTCTGTGATGATGCCATCTTGGGGAAATAAGTTGGCAATTCCTTCAGAAAGCTGCTGGTCTAGCAGGCGATCGACGTTGGTTACGTAGTCGTGGCGACTTTTCTCAAACACCTGCAGGGGTTGAGTCGCCATTTGTTTTGCTTGCTGTCCACAACCTTGCACCAAGTGGTGAATTTTGAGAAGTCGCTCAGCATCCATCGTTATAGTCACGGTTGATCCAGTCTGGTGAACAGGTAAACATCATCTTGCTGGTAGCTAAGCTGAAACAATTCTAAACTTTTGAGCTGGCTTAGCAGGCTAGCAGAAAATTCTCGATTTTCTCGCTTGCGCCTACCTCCAGGGTGGCGCAAGTTTAGCAAGATGGACTTGAACTCTGTCAGATCCGCTGTAATGGTAGGGATGTTAATTCGCTCAATTAAGACACGGTGGGTAAGGTGAGGGGCGATCGCCGCTGTCGTCAGTACCCCTCCAGTTGGCTGCACCTGAGCGATCGCTGTCCGCATAGATCCAGTAGGACAACGCCAACGGGTACAAAACCCAGGCTGCATGATCGCCTAGAATGTGAAACCCGATTAGCGTACAAATCGGCGGCTTAACCTTGGCTGCTCAGGTAAATCCCCTGGTCAAAGATATCCAGGTCAAAGGCGTTGGACTAAAACAGGGCAGGTTGAATGCTGCTACCGATAAAAAAGACTAAGCTGCTGAGTGCGATCGCCCGACCGCTGGCACTAACGCTCACTCCAAACTTGTCATCAGAAACATCCCGATAATCCGAGCGATCTACCTTTGACCGACGATGAAACATCTAGGCTCTAGTCCAATGACTGCATTAAAGTGTTGTCTGACTTCGGTTTGAGCAAACTCTTTGACTGATTAAAGAGACACTGTCGCTGTGCCAAGTCGTCATCAGGAGGAATGATAAAGAGCTTAAACACATCAGAAACGTAAGTAGGCTGATAGTCGCTTAAATCAAGATTTGCCCGTTGCATCTCCTCATCCGTTGTCACCAGCAGCAACCGTTGGTCACGCTTAAGCTGCATCTGTGTCTCACAGGGTTTCTTAAACCGTTCAATTCGATTAATTTGGCTATAAAAATTGAGGCTGGGCCAGGTGACACCAAGGGCCGCAGGCAAATCGCGATCGCACTCCTCACAGATTTCTTGCTGCAAGGCCTGAGCAACTGGAATCAGCCGTCCCCCTAAAACCTGCCCGTCTAGCGTTGGTAGCAGCGGATCAACTACCGTTAGTGCAAACAGGCTAAAAGTTCCAACGCCAACCAACCACGCCCAAAGGGGCTGCACTCGGATTAGGCTAATAGCGATCGCCACTGTCGCTAATGAGTAAAGCAAAAACCATTGCCAAATGATTTGAGTAATCTCAGCAGTTTGTAGGAAGGGCTGATCGACCAGATGCGGAACGAGCGTGAACCCGACAGCTAGCAGAGCATAGACCAGACTGATAAATCCTAAACAGAATTTAAGCGATCGCTTCGGTTCCGAGATCTGCTGTTCCCAGGCTTGAGCGCACAGATAAGCCAGCGCTGGAATGCCAGGATAGACGTACCACAGCAGTTTCGTTGCAGCGGCACTCATAAACACCAGCACCGTCACAAACCAGATCCCCATAAATAAACTAACCTGTTGGTTGGAGTCCTGTTGTCGCCAGTAGTCTAACCGCAGCCACTGCCGCAAAGATTGCCAATTAATTGCACTAGGAATAAGAACTAGCCAGGGGAAAAAGCCAATTGCTACACAGAGTAAGTAGTAGTACCACGGACCTGCCTGATTTTGATTGACGCTGACAAACCGAGTCACATTGCTGAACACAAAGAAGCTGTTGATGAAATACCATCCGTTTGCCTGAAATGCTAATAGGTGCCAGGGCAGCGTAATTCCAGCAAAAATTAAGATTCCCCAGCCCCAAGGCACACTAGTTAGCTGTTTTTGCCAACGGTTAACCCAAACTAGAAAAATTCCGATAATCAAACCGCTTAAAATCAGAGCCAGCGGCCCTTTTGCTAAGACCGCAAAGGCAAGCAGCCCAAAAAAAAGCAAATAGCCAACCTTTTGACGGGTGCTATAGGCCCAGTACCAGCAGTAGAGCGCAGCCGTCATGAAAAAAACCAGCAACATATCGTGCTGCCCAGTTCGCCCCAACGCAAAGGTAAAAGGATTGGCCGCGATCATAGTGGCTGCTAAAAGCGCCATTCGCTGAGTAGCAAAGCGAACTGTAAACAGCCAAGTGCTGAGGACTAGGGCGATCGCCGAAATCGCAGAAGGTAGCCGAACCGCCCATTCCCCTACCCCAAAAATAGGGAAGCCAAGTGCAATCAGCCAGTGCAGCAGAATAGGTTTGTCAAAGTAAAACTTACCATTGTAAACAGGCGTAACCCAATCTTGACGGACCCAAATTTGGCGGGCAACTTCTGCCTGCCTGGCCTCTGTAACATTGAATAAGCTGTAGCTGCCAAGTCGCCAAAGGAAAAGGAAAACGCACAAGATAACCAAACCCATCACCGCGAATAGTGTACGCCTCAATAGGAGGTTTGAGCGATTTGCGGTAGTCATCGGTTAACTAAACTTATCTACAAACTTCAAGCCTAACAGTCCCACAAAAAACACATGAAAAAACGGGTTAACCCGCCTTGGATTAACCCGCCTATTTGGGAACGCTTAAGGAAACTACTTTTGCAGCACCAATTTGACGTTGGCATTTTGCAGACCGGGGCGCTTGACTTCTGCCAGGGTCTTGTTCACAGCGTACTTCTGGTTGATTGAGTTGATCAGCTCGGTCTGGTTGTGCTTTTTAGCAACGCCCCAGAGGTCAGCGATCAGGTCAAAGGAACCATCAGCATTGCGAGACCAGCCCAAGTCATACTCACCTTCGAGAACAGCTACGATGTCAGAACGAACGCGCTGACCATTGTAGCCACGCACATCAGCTTCGGTCTTAACTGAGATACCCAGGTCACGCAGAGAAGCCTTGAGGATTTCTGCATCGGTGATCTTGGTGCGCAGAGTGCTAAAGTGAGACATTTGGATTTCCTCCTGTAGAGAAATTGAGAGAAACGACAACGTTTGGGTATAGAAAGCGCCGCACGGCTTAGCGTTTGGAAGGCAAACTGTTACGGCTGTTTTGTCAAACTGCTAGCTTATCGCTAGCCTTTCCTCCTGTTGGGAGCAGGAGTGAAAGCCTGTTAGAACTCAAGTCGCTGATATTCAGCAACTGAGGACGCAGCAGGTCGCGCGCGCTGCCTAGCCCAATCTCTCAGGGCTGTGACCTGCTCACTCATCGTCTTAGAAAGCGGTAGAGTAGCTCGAATTGCAGCAATAATGTCCAATTGGGTAAATTCCCGTTCTTGGGCAAACGCTTCGTACATCGCAGCAATGAGAGCTTGCTCAATTTCTGCTCCAGAAAATCCATCGCACGTCATCACGAGCTGGTCTAGATCAAACCGGGCAATTTCCCGACGACGCTTAGAGAGATGGATTCTGAAAATTTCTTTGCGTTCTTCGGCATTAGGTAGATCGACAAAGAAGATTTCGTCGAATCGCCCTTTTCTAAGGAACTCACCAGGCAGACGCTCAACGCGATTGGCGGTTGCCATGACAAACACCGGAGACGATTTTTCCTGCATCCAGGTGAGGAAGGAGCCGAAGATCCGGCTGGAAGTACCACCATCTGAATCAGCAGATCCTGTACTACCCGCAAAGGCTTTATCAATCTCATCGATAAACAGGATAGTGGGAGAGATTGATTCTGCCGTTTTGAGGGCATTGCGGAGGTTCGCTTCGGAGCGACCCACCATAGAACCGTCATAGACTCGTCCCATGTCTAACCGCAGTAGAGGCAAACCCCAAAGGCGGGAGGTCGTTTTGGCGATGAGAGATTTACCGCAACCTGGAACACCTAGAATTAGCATCCCTTTTGGTTGGGGAAGACCATATTCTCTGGCGCGTTCAGTGAAGGCGTTAGAGCGCTGCTTGAGCCAGTGCTTGAGTTCCTCCAAGCCACCGACAGAATCGAGGGTTTCGTCTTCTTCGATGTACTCCAGAATGCCGTTGCGCCGAATGAGCTGCTTCTTTTCAGAAAGAACTACATCTACTTCAGCTTCCGTTAAACGGCCCGCTGTGACCTGAGCCTTACGGTAGACTTTTTCAGCTTCATCGCGAGTTAGACCCAAGGCCGCCTTCAGCAATTTCTCCCGAGTTTCCGTAGTGGTGCGACGGGCGCGAAGCTGCTCTAACTGCTGAGACAAAACTTGATTTAGCTCTGCCATGTCGGGCAGCGGAAAATCTAATACTGCAACCTCTTTTTCCAACTCGATTGGAATTTGCTGAACGGGAGACATCAGAATTATGGTTTTCTGAGTTCCCTTAAATTCTGCGATCGCATCCCTCAAGCAGCGGGTTACCTCGGCGCTATCAGAGAAAGGATGCAGATCTTTAAAGATGAAGATACTTGGCTCTCGCTGCCGAATCGCGTGTTCGATAGCAATCTGAGGAGAGAGCGTATTGTGCTGTGATGCGTTTCTAGCTCCAGCCCCGTACTCAATCAGTCCTCGTGTCATCGTCCAGACAAACACTCGTTGTTGAGGTTTGGACTGTTGGGCGATCGCTGCAATCGTCTGTTCAGCCCGCTCTTCTTCAGAAGTCACGAGATAGATCAGAGGATATTGAGCCTGGATGAGTATATTTAGCTCTTCTTTCATGATCATCGACCTTGTAGAGACAGCGCGGACATAGTAAGCAGACAATCAACTTAAGCTTAGAGTTGAAGACCTGAGAGTTTAGCTACTTAAAGCAGCAAACATTCAAGCTCAGGTAAAACTCGCTAGCACGGAACCAACTCTTCCTCACCCTGCTGGCTAGAACCAGAACGTTGCCCTTGAATGGCTGGTGAGAGCCCTTCTTCAACTAGAATGCTGGGCTGCTCCTTTAGGGAGATCATTTTGCCTTCCTGCAGAACGACCGAGCTTGAGCACTCAGGGCAGTCATAGACTTGATAGACCTGTCCGTGAGACATTTCTACCTCATCCACCACATCTGAATGTGTCAGATAGAAAACAATTGCTCGTTCTGCAATTGCTGACATCGGCTCTGCATCGACTGCGGAACGAATTTTGAGCTGACGATGAAGCTCTGGTGGAAGGTAAAGCGTAACTTTGTGCTTGTCTTGCATAGAACGACTACATGGTTAATACCCGGGTATGGTTGTCAGAATAATTGCCGCAGTCGTGTCCTGTCAAGACAGCAAGACGCTATGACGGCATTATTGTTACATTCCTTTACAAGCAAGCGAGGTCCTACCCTGATGCATCTATCCCTGGTGCAATTATTTGGAGCGATCGCGTCTCTTAAGTTCTACCGCTTTGCTTTGCTATCGGTTGGGGTGGTTTCAACAGCATTGCTTTTAGGGTGCGATCGCCTGCTTGCCCCTGAAAGTGCTTGGGAAACATACCGAAATTCACGTTACGGTTTTGAGTTTCTCTATCCCAAAGACTGGATTGCTGAACCGCCACCCGACAACCAGGATGGGCAAGTTTTTCGTGCACCTGACCGCCCTGGTGTGAAGGTTGCAGGCTGGGCCAGCCAGATTCCCGCTACTTCAGGTGAAGTGACAGAGGGTGAAGCGACGGAACCAGACAAGATTTTGCCTGATCCCATTAAGGAAAATTTTGTCACCGAGCAAGGATTGCCCGGAGAACTGGAAGTGCAAATTGCCGCAGAAACTAGTTCACTCAATCTGACCCTGGAGCACGAAGGCGTGATCTATCGCTGGCAGGGGCGCTCGCCCAGTCAGCAATTTGAGGATTACTACAAATTTTTTAGCTATGTTGCCAGCCATTATCGTGTTTTGTCTGCAACAGAGCCTTGATTTGTTCATGTTTTTGAGAATTAGGATGGAAGTAGTGATACGGCTAGCCATTCATGGGCTAGTTGCAAATCAATTCAGCAGGTATTGAAACACATGAGTAAATCGCGACGACACCAGGACACCTTAAAGGGGCAACTGCTTCAGTACATCTGGCTGGCTATCCCATTAGGAGTCGTCGGGTTAGTAGCCGTTTTTGCTCTGATGCAAGGGCGAAACATGCAGCAGAGCCAGGAAGAGCCAGCTGGACTCGTTGATGAATTTGTGGTGGATACGCCTGGTGCAACTTTGCCGCCTCTGCCTGAAGGAATTACCTTGCCAGGCACCGCAATTCCCGATTTAGGACAAGAACACGTCCCGGCTGACCAGCAGGTTGAATACAACTCAAATCCACCAACCTCTGGCCCACACCATGAAGAGTGGGCCCGCTGGGGAATTTATAACGAAGCTCCTTCAGATGAACAGCTTGTTCACAACCTGGAACACGGTGGCATCATCATCAGCTATAACCCTGCCCTGGTTGAGGCGGAAGATCTGGAGCAGATTAGACAACAGGCAGAGGAGTTAAGCGCGATTAATCCTCGAATTATTGTCACACCGCGCTCAGAAATGCCAAAGGCGATCGCCCTGACTGCTTGGGGCTACCTGCAAGAGCTAGAAGCTTATGACGCTGCTGTAGTTGATGAGTTTTACAACGCTCACATTGCTCGTGGCCCAGAATGCCAGGACGGGCAGTGCCCTAATTAGCCTTGAGAGATACCGGAGAAAGTCATTCCTGTGGGGCGAACAGCCGTTCGCCCCTAGTTAAAGACATCGACTAAAGGCATTGACTAACGGTAACTACGACGGATTGTGCTAGAGAATTAAAGTCATAGCCGCCCTCTAAGCCAAAGACAGTGCGTCGGGTAACTTGCAGACAGAGTTTTGTGAATACGCCGTAATCCTCTGGCTGGAGTGCAATTTCTGCTAGCGGATCGGCTTGGGTCGCATCATACCCAGCACTGACAATCAGCAAGTCAGGTTGGAAGGTACTGAGAAACGGAATTACTTTTTGCTCAAACAAGGGCTGGTAGTCTGTCAGGGTGCTACCCCGTCGCATCGGCAAATTCAGCACATTGTTGAAAGCGCCCTGTTCGTCCGCTGCGCCAGTGCCGGGGTAGAAGGGAGATTGGTGCAGCGAGCAGTAGGCTATCTGAGCATGGTTTTCGGCGATCGCCTGAGTGCCATTGCCGTGATGCACATCCCAGTCAAGGATTGCGACGCGATTTACCCCCGGTTGCTGAAGGGCGTAGTGAGCGGCGATCGCTGCATTTGCAAAGATGCAAAACCCCATGCCTCGCTGGGGCATCGCGTGATGTCCGGGTGGACGCGCCAGCACAAAGGCAGGTTCTCCGGTTGCCAGTGTTTGATCAATGCCGTCCAGCCAAGCGCTAGCCGCAAGCAGAGCAACATCATAGCTGCGGGGGGAAACAATCGTGTCTTGATCGATATAGCCACCGCCTCGGTTAGCTAGCTGTTGCACCGCAGCGATGTACTGCTGGGGATGAATTGCCTCTAAAGCAGCCATGAGCCGATCGCTTTGAGTGTGGATAGGAGTGGGCGATCGCCAATCCAACTGATCAGCCCACGGTGCAGCTTTGAGAGCTTTTGTGATGGCAGTTAAGCGACCTGGTTTCTCAGGATGATAAACGCCAGTATCATGATCCAAAAATTCATCGGAATAAAAAATAGGCAGCATAGCCTCAGTCCAAAAGTTTAATTTTAGAGCCTACTTAAAGGGAGTGTCGTTTGGGCGATCGCCTGACTAGCAAAGGGTTAATGGAGGTTTGGGCAGGTTAATCTGAATTGCCAAAAGTTAAATATTTAAAGATGCATCATAGAGACTTTATAGATTTTGTCCTCGTTCTAGCAACACAATTTAGATTAGTGAAGTCGTTAGAATTGACGGGAATGCATCTTCTTCGAGTACTGAGGGTTTTAAATACAGGTATTTCTCTGAGTTAGTTTTACCTGACCTAAGTGGTTCCATCAGTGGTTCCATCAACCGACCAGCCACCCATCGACGATGAGCCAAATTCCACAGACCCATCCTGCTACCACTTTAGGGGGACGCTACAAAGTCATCAGCCAACTGGGTGCTGGTGGGTTTGGTCAAACTTTTTTGGCGCAAGACCTCCATTTACCAGGGCATCCTCGCTGCGTCGTTAAGCGCTTGCTGCCACAGACGAGTGACGACAAAAGCCTGCAAATGGCGAGACGCTTGTTTGACACCGAAGCCCGAGCGCTCTACCAGTTGGGCAGCCACAACCAGATTCCGACTTTGTTTGCTCACTTTGAGGAAAATCAAGAGTTTTATCTGGCTCAAGAATTTATTGAAGGTGAATCTCTCACGCACCCGCTGAGGAAAGGAAAAACCTGGCCCGAAGATCAGGTAATTGCCTTATTGCGAGATATTCTTCAGGTTTTGGTGTTTGTGCATGAGCAGCAGGTGATTCACCGGGATATCAAGCCCTCTAACCTGATGCGGCGGCGCAAAGACGGCCGAATTGTGCTGATCGACTTTGGTGCAGTGAAGCAGGTCAGCACTCAAAGCGCCAATCTTGACACAGGCATCACTGATTTGACGGTTTCGATTGGGACTCAGGGCTACATCCCAAATGAACAATTGGCCGGCAAGCCGCGCTTTAGCAGTGACGTTTACGCAGTTGGAGTGATTGGAATTCAGGCTTTAACTGGCATTCACCCGAAACGGCTGGGAGACCATCCTGAAACTGGAGAAATAGACTGGCGCGATCGCGTCCCCGAAGTCAGTTCTGAACTTGCAGAAATTTTGGAATGCATGGTGCGCTATGACTTCCGCGATCGCTACCCGACTGCCGTAGAAGCCCTGGAAGCCTTTCAAGATCTCCCAGTTGGGGCGACCGAGTTTTTACCGCCCCTGCCTGAATTTGTCGACACACCACTGGAATCTTCCTTTTCAGGTACAGAGACGACCGCGTCAGAGCTGATGTCCGCCTCCACGAGCGTGTTTAATCCTTCCGACACGACCGTTCAAATTTCAATGCTATCTCTAGAGTCAGAGACGGCTCCCTGCCAGATTCAATCGGATGAACTGAATGGAAATGGGCTTGAGAACCCTGAGCCATCATCCACTCCACTCCAGGCTTCACAGAAGGAGGAACGGTCGTTCGGCTATAAGCGGCGATTGGCAAAGCTTGGCTTTGGGTTAGGACTGGCTGGGCTCGCCACCGCAGGTACAACGTTTGTCGCGATGCAGACGGATGCTTTTTTGCAGCCTGTTAGCCCTCCGATTGAAACGGTTGGTTCTCATGCGGGCGCTCCCGCTATGCCGATGATTCGCTCACTTGCGGCTCCAAACCTGCCTGCACCAGAAGAATGGGCAGCAAAAATGCAAAGCCGTGCCGATCGCTTGCTACAGAGTGGGCAGTTTCAACAAGCGCTAGAGGCATACAACGGACTACTTGCCCTTGAGCCAGCGAATGCTAAGGCGTACTGGGGACGTTGTCACAGCCTTACCTATTTGCAGCAACCTGCCGAAGCTGCTGTCGCCTGTGACGATGCCTTGGCGATCAACCCCAATTATGCTGAAGCGTACTGGAGTAAAGGACGAGCTTACCGAGAGCAGGGACGATCGCTCCAGTCGCTCAGGCTATTTGAACGGGCAACCCAACTAAAGCCAGACCTAGTTGGGGCGTGGGTTGATATGGGCATCACGTTACAAAGCTTTGGACGATCGGTGGAGGCAATTTCGGCGCTAGACCGAGCGATCGCCGTTGACCGCAATTCTGTAGAAGCTTGGGCTACTAGAGGGGAAGCGCTGTGGAACTTGGGTCGCTTTGACCAGGCGATCGCATCTCTCGATAAAGCTTTACAAATTCAGCCCGATCATCCACAAGCTGGCCCTTTACGTCAGCAAGCACGAGAACGATTGGGTTATTAATAGCCGTTAGTAATTAGTAGTAGTAATTAGTAGAAAGTAGTTACCTGTCTTTTTAGGCAGGTTGTTGGAGGCGATCGCTCTTAATCCACTCCGACACCCCTTCAATATTGCCTGTACTTACCAACAGAACTCTGCTTTTCGTTACTAACTATACAAGAATAAGTGAGTCAAGCTCTTAACCTGCAATCAACAGCCGAATTAGATTGCAGACAAGCGCAACGAAATGGATCTCGGATCAAGCATTTGTCTCAATCTCAGCAGATATTTGGACTCTTAACTCAGGTTAGTTAAGAGACTGTTGGACTTGACCCACTTTTCAGGAGACAACTATGCCTTCAGTTGAAATTCCCGCGCATCAAGCAGGTGACTTTTTTGTTGATTACGAAGAGAAAGTATTTCCCGATGTGCAGGCAGAACCGGGCGAAAAAGCTCTCGTAACATTCCACACTGTTGCATTTGAAGGATCGATTGGTCTGGTCAATCTACTGCAATCGCTGCGTCTGCTGCGTAAAGGGTTTGAGACTTCAATTTTGCTGTATGGGCCCGGAGTCACCCTGGGCGTTCAGCGAGGCTTCCCAAAAATTGGAGATGAAGCATTTCCTGGACACCAAAACTTCAACAATCAGCTCAGCAAGTTTATGGCTGAAGGGGGAAAGGTTTATGCGTGCCGCTTTGCCCTGCAAGCGCTGTATGGTCATGGTGAACCCTCTCTGATCGCCGGAATTCGTCCGATCAGCCCCCTGGATGTGTTGGACTTGGTGCTGATGCACCGCAAGGAGGGAGCTTTTATTTTAGACACCTGGACGCTGTAGGGAAGAGTTCTTGGTCATCGGTCATGAGTTATTCATCACTTGTCATTGCTTGTTTATCATTTGTGACTTGCCATTCTTCATTGGCTTCTACACTTGCAAATAACTAATGACAAGTGACCGATGACCCGACTTAACATCACTCACTATCTCCCCCGTTAAGGAAAATCTATGGATTACTCACGAACTGTTAGGGCGGCTGCGGTGCAGATTAGTCCGGTGCTGTTTAGCCGTGAGGGAACGGTTGAGAAAGTGTTAGAGGCGATCGCCCAAGCTGCTAAAGCAGGGGCAAATCTGGTTGTATTTCCAGAAACTTTTGTTCCCTACTATCCCTATTTCTCATTCATTCAACCCCCCGTGTTGATGGGTAAGGAACACATGCGGCTTTATGAGGAAGCTGTAGAGGTGCCGGGAGCCGTGACAGAGGCAGTGAGTCAGGCGGCTCGGACCGCCAACATCGTTGTAGTTTTAGGGGTAAATGAGCGGGAGAATGGTTCCATCTACAACGCTCAACTCATCTTTGATGCAGATGGAACACTTGTGTTGAAGCGGCGTAAAATTACGCCAACTTATCATGAGCGGATGGTATGGGGGCAAGGAGATGGGTCGGGGCTAAAAGTGGTGAATACTGCGGTGGGAATGGTTGGAGCTCTTGCCTGCTGGGAACATTACAATCCGCTTGCCCGCTATGCTTTGATGGCCCAACATGAACAAATTCACTGTGCTCAGTTTCCTGGCTCAATGGTTGGACAAATCTTTGCTGACCAGATGGAAGTCACCATTCGCCATCATGCTTTAGAGTCGGGCTGTTTTGTGGTGAATGCAACAGGTTGGCTCACACCTGAGCAGATTGCCCAAATCACGCCAGACGAAAAGATGCAGCGGGTGTTAACAGGTGGCTGCCACACTGCGATCATTAGTCCAGAAGGAACTCACCTTTGCCCCCCTGTGACAGAAGGGGAGGGGATGGCGATCGCCGATCTAGACTTCTCTCTTATCACTAAGCGTAAACGAATGATGGATTCGGTCGGTCACTATGCCCGTCCTGACTTACTTCAGCTTCGTCTCAATATCGATGCAAGACCGTTTATGAGCGCAGAGATGCACCATCAGGCAATCCCTGCTGAACAATTGCTGAATGGAGAAGCAGCTAACGAGCATGAACAAACAAAACTTGATTACAGAGTTACAGTCTCACGGTTTGCGATGGATTGACCCAGCCGTTGGTGCATCAGGGCGTAAGGGTGGTGCAGGGCCTTCAGACCATAAAGCAATAACTATTGATGACACGACGGTGATGGTACCCATTTTCACCGATGGAGCGGCTGAATCGCCCTATGCGATTGAAGTTGGGGATGCTCAAGTGCTGCCAATGCTGAAGCTAGACGGGGAGGCGATCGCCCCCATCTCATTTCCTACACAACCAAAGTTTTACAGTCTCACTACTGCTGACGGCATTCCTTATTGGAAGATTGCTTTGCTCCATTCTCATAATGTGCTGGCAACCACCGTACTGCAAACTTGTATGCGCTATGGCGATCGCGCCACAGCCTGCCAGTTTTGCGCCATTGGTCAATCTTTGGCAGCAGAACGCACGATCGCCCGTAAATCACCTCAACAGTTGGCAGAAGTGGCAGAAGCCGCTGTGCGCCTGGATGGGGTGAAACACATGGTGATGACGACAGGAACGCCAAATACAAGCGATCGCGGTGCTGCTTATCTAACTGAGTGCGCCAAAGTGATTAAATCTAGGGTGAATCTCCCAATTCAGGCACAGTGTGAACCACCCGATGACTTTATCTGGTTCGAGCGAATGCAAGCAGCAGGGGTAGACAGCCTGGGAATGCACTTGGAGGCGGCTGACCCACAGGTTCGAGCCAAAATTATGCCAGGTAAAGCAGAAGTACCGCTTGAGTATTATTTTGAGGCATTTGAGGCGGCTGTGAGAGTATTTGGTGGGGGACAAGTGAGTACTTACCTATTAGCAGGATTGGGCGACTCACTTTACACATTGTTAGAAATCTCGCAAAAGCTAATTGATGTCGGTGTTTATCCTTTTGTAGTGCCATTTGTGCCGATCAGCGGTACTCCTTTAGCAAATCATAAGCCGCCTAATAGTGAGTTTATGTTTGCGCTCTACCAGCAAATTGGAGCAATGCTGCAACACTCAGGACTGGCTTCTACGGAAGTCAAAGCAGGTTGCGCCAAATGTGGTGCTTGTTCTGCTCTTTCAACCTTTGAAACGTCCGCCTAGTCATCTGTAACCACACACTGCCATATCATTCATGACTACCTCATCCTACACTTACAAATTAGCGGCTTCAGCCTCTGAATATGAGGCGTATTGCGAATTGCGGCAAATGATTTTTGCAGAAGAACAAGGCTTGTTTGAACGGAATGATGAGGATCAATGGGACGCGATCGCCTATCCTATTGTCGCTCTCAACGCATCAAAACAAGTGGTTGGTGTAGTGCGAATTTATGAGACAGAGCCAGAAGTCTGGTATGGCGGCAGGCTTGGTGTTCATCCTGATTACCGTCGTGTTGGGCAAATTGGTCGTGGTTTGATTTACAAAGCTGTAACCACTGCAAACACTTGGGGCTGTCGTCAATTTCTAGCAACTGTGCAGCTTCAAAACGTGAAATTCTTTCGGCGGCAGCATTGGCACTCACTTGAAGAAATAGTGATTTGCGATCGCCCCCACCATATGATGCAAGCAGACCTGGAATACTATCCTCCCAGCAGCGAACCTCGTCCCGCCATTGGGTATTGGAGATTAGGAATGATAGAACTAGAAGCCTCATAACAATCAATTGTGAAACTCATTGAACTGGTAACAACCCTACGTCAATCCATCGGAGTGCTACAAAAGCAAGATATCCAGCTTGCCGCTAAATACCTAAAGCAATTCTCACCTTCACTCCCAATCCCTAATCCCCAATCCCCGAACTCCCTTATTGGTGATGACTGTGCTGCCATCCCCGACCAGGACGGCTACCTTCTCCTAGCAGCAGAAGGGATGTGGGATGTACTGGTGGAGTCAGAACCTTGGTTTGCGGGTTGGTGCGCCGTGATGGTAAACGTCAGCGATATTTACGCAATGGGAGGTCGCCCGATCGCCGTTGTAGATACCCTATGGGGCACATCTGCAACAGTTATAGAAGCAGTCTGGTCAGGGATGACGGCTGCTTCAAAAGCTTACAGCGTGCCAATTGTGGGTGGGCACAGTAACTATCACAGCCCCTACAATGCACTGTCAGTGGCAATTTTAGGACGAGCAACTCACTTGCTCAGCAGCTTTAATGCTAAGCCAGGAGATACATTGCTGCTGGCGATCGACCTCCGGGGTAAGGCACACCCCAAATATCCGTTTTGGAATGCTGCTACCTCTGGTGCTTCCAGTCGTCTTAGAGAAAACTTGGAGCTATTGCCAAAATTAGCAGAGACAGGACTTTGTGATGCAGCTAAAGATGTCAGTATGGGCGGTATGATTGGCACTCTTTTAATGCTGCTGGAAACTTCTAGGTGTGGTGCTGTAGTTGACCTGGAAGCGATCGCTCCTCCCCCAGACTTGACCCTAGAAAAGTGGTTACTCTGTTTCCCCAGCTATGGCTTTCTGCTCAGCGTTCGCCCCGAACATGTTGCAGCCGTTCAAACCTGTTTTCGGGAAAAAGAATTAAGCTGTGAGGCGATCGCCCAAATTACAGATTCTCAACAATTAATCTTGACCTACAAAAGTGAAACAGAGATCTTTTGGGATCTTACACAAGAGAACTTGACAGGGTTTGCACCAATCTAAATTTATCTATTAGTCAATGGTGAACTCACTTCGGATTGCTTTTTTTACCTATTCGACAAAACCCCGGGGTAGCGTGGTTCATACGTTGGAAGTTGCAGAGGCTTTACAGGAATTGGGGCACTCTGTTTGTGTTTATGCTTTGGATAAAGACGGCACAGGATTTTATCGATCGCTCCAGTGTGATCACGTTTTGGTACCTGCAAAAGAGGTGACAGGCGGAATCGATCAGTTAATCAAACAAAGAATTCAGGAGTTTGTAGACTATCTGAGCCAGGAAAAACCAGTTTATGACTACTATCACGCGCAGGATTGCTTAAGTGCAAATGCTTTGTCGGAGCTGCGATCGCGCCATCACATTCCTCACTTTGTGCGAACGGTGCATCACATTGATGCGTTTAATAGTCCTTACCTACAAACCTGCCAGGACCGCTCAATTCGGGAACCTGATTTGTGCCTTTGTGTAAGCGATCGCTGGCAAACTGCCCTACAAGAGCAATACCAAATTCATGCCCCCAAAGTAATTAATGGTGTGAAGACGACTTACTTTTCCCCCGATTATGATGGTTCTGAAGCCGATGTGAAAAATCTGGGACTGAGCGGTCAGCCAATTTACCTCACCGTCGGTGGCATTGAGCCTCGCAAAAACTCGATCACTCTCCTGCGAGCCTTTGCTCAAGTGTTAACCCACTATCCCAATGCTCAACTGGTGATTGCAGGAGGGGCAACGCTGTTCGACTATCAGCCTTATCGCGATGAGTTTTTCCAACTTGCTGAAAGGTTAGGAGTGGCGATCGCCAAGTCACTCATCCTACCAGGAGTCATCTCCACCGCTGACTTGCCTGCTCTTTATCGCATTGCCGATGCTTTTGTTTTTCCTTCCCTCAAGGAGGGATGGGGACTGGTGGTGCTGGAAGCAATGGCTTCTGGTATTCCTGTAATTACTTCAAATATTGCTCCATTTACTGAGTTTTTGTCTGAGCGAGAAGCACTTTTGGTTGATCCGGAGAGTGAGGGGGCAATCGCCCAAGCCATGCAAACTACTGTTCAACCTCAGATAGCCCAGTCTTTTAAGGAGCAAGGCATTCAGGTGGCTAAGCGCTACACCTGGAAACAGTCTGCCAAGCTCCACTTAACTCACTATCAACAGTTTTCAACTTCTCCAGTCTCTAACCCTCAATCTCACCATGCCAGAAATTCGCTTTCAAATTGAACTACCCGACGGTTCTCAGGAAGTTTGTTACTCGCCTTCTCTAGTTGTGCGTCAATATTTTGAGGAAGGAAGTGAGTATCCGTTAACAGATTTTGTTGAGCGATCGCGCACTGCTTTGAATATCGCTAGCGATCGCGTCAAAGCAAAATACGGCTTTTCGTGTAGTTTGGCGATCGGGCAACTGCGCCAGATTGAAACAATGGCAACAAAATATGCAAAGTTACCTGACCCGAAAGTACGACTGATCAGATTTATAGAGAATTAGAAAAATTTTTCAACGAAATACTGTCACATTTGGAACAATTGAGCCATCGCTAAACTCGTGCAGTCCGTGGTCATTCCGTTAAAAATGAGGCTGTCTGTTATACATTAAGCTGAATGGATGGAGCAAAGGGATTGCCCTTCAGGTAAAGCACATGACAGATAGCGGCAGGAGCAATAGCCCCTTCAGGCTGATGTTGGTTGATGACAACCGGGCTTTTCGGGCGGGGCTACGGATCTGGCTAGAGCAATTCTCAGACCTGGAAGTGATTGCTGAAGCAGGAGATGGAACTGCTGCTCTGCAAGCGCTAGCAACTCATAGCACGGCTTCTGCATCCTCAATCGCAATTGATTTGGTCATCCTGGATTTGGGATTGGGCAGTGCTGATCCCGAGCAGATTCAAGGGCTAGATTTGTGTCGGCAGATTTCCTCACAGTATCCGGCGATCGCCATCCTCCTGCTCAGTTCCATGACGGAACCTGTGATGCTAGCAGCAGCGCGGCGATCGGGCGCGAGAGGATATTGCCCTAAACATACTGAAGCAACAGAACTGGCAGCAATCATTCGGCAAGTTGCAAGAGGTGGACCTCGCTGGGTTCAGCCTACAGCAGAAGAACTTGCGGTGGTTGTCACTCCCCCTACTTCGGGCTCGATTAGATCTCAGCCGATAGTAAAGTTACCGGCTCCATTTGCCATTTTTCGGCGAAACTTACGTCTGTCAGGGCTACAGCAGATTGAGTCAGCACTGTCTGACGTAACCAATCAACTGCAAAACTTAGATCTGTCGCTGCTGGATCGGGCAGTTTTAGCAGGGCAACAGCGTGAACTGCGGGCTTCTCGTTGGCTGGTGCGACGGTTATTAGCAACTCCGACCGTACTAGAACCGTCAGCCGCACCAACGCCGCAATCAGATGCAGCACCGTCCAGCGGGCAGCAAAGCCGATACTACGAGGGTCGCACTGCTCGCCAACTTGAGCAAACCAATGCAGCTCAGCCTTTTGAGGACGCAGAACTCGCGGTGATAACGCCATCAGAAAATGGGTTAGCTAATGCCCGTAGTTTGCAATCAGCCCTGTTTGATGCGATCGCCGTAAAGTTGCAAAGCAGTCTGCAAAACCAGACCAAAACACCGCTAGAAATTGATATTTTGCGAGAAGAAAAAAAGCGGGAATTGCTCTATTTAATCTTGCGGCAGTTAGAGGAAATTTTGGATGAACTGCGCTTTTCACAGGTGCAACCTGGACAGTTAGAGGAGAAGCGATCGCTGATTTTGCAAGATCTCTGGGGAGCGGTTGTTACAGATTTTTTTGGCAAATATTACACCATTTCGATAGGCAACGCTGAAATAGAAGTAGCTAGCACATTACTTCAGGATGTTGAAGTTGTGCAAAGCGCCATTCTGGATAAAATTCCATTCTTTGACAGCTTGTTGTCTCATTTGCTCTTTCAAACGCCACTAATTCTTGAGGGGATTCCCTATGTACCTGGCTCACCCGAAGCAATGCGACGAGCGGAATCTATTCTTGAAAATCTGATTATTCAGGTTGCCAATGCTGTGGTGCAGCCGCTACTCAACCGCTTTGCCAATGCAGAAACAATTAAGCAAAACTTTTATGAATATCGCTTACTTTCAATTCGAGAAGTAGAACGATTTAGAAATAACTTGTCCTGGAAATATCGCCTGGAAAAATATCTTGACGAACCTAAAGCAATCTTTGAAAGTCAGCATCCACTGTTCATTTTTTATGGTCGCGGCATTCAAAGAGTGTCGGTTTATGCGCCTCGCGCCCAAGAGCTAGAGCAACTATCAGGACTTCAGTTTACGGTGACGTTAGCGCTAGAAACCCGTGATGCGATCGCCCCTCGCTTCCGTTCCGCTATTTCTTTTGTCGGCACTGGGCTAATTTATGTACTGACCGAAGTAATTGGTCGAGGCATCGGGCTGATCGGTCGCGGCATTCTTAAAGGGGTTGGCACCGCCTGGCAAGACGGCAAATATAACCGCAACGAACGCCAAAAGTAATAATGGTCTTCTGAAAAGGAGCTACAGATAGAAGGGCACCCCACGGAGTGGGATACCCTTCTATCTTTGACCCTAATTTTTAATTTGCTGTCCTCTGATAGTCTGCCTTTCAGACTGAGCAGTGACCAAAATCAGTGGGTTGCGTGAAGGACATCACCCATTTAGGGTATTCTCCATCACCTAAAGCTCTCTGAACAATCACAGGCGATCGAGTAGCTGCGTCACTCGACCGTTGAGAAGAATGCTCGATAGTGAGAGTCAACAACCCGGAGTCCTGTTTCGTCGAGAAAAACCGTTTTTAGCACTTTTAGAGGTTATTCATGAAATCTTCGCAAGATTCCCAAACTATTACGCTTTTCTCCAAACCAGAAGCAGGTAAGGTCGAGCAAACCATCACCTCTACTGAGTCGGGACGGGTGAAGTTTCAAGGAAGCTATTGGCCCGCTCAGTTTTATTATCCAGATTCTCACCTGTCTGCAAATCCTGAAGAAGTTGTAACTATTGTGGGACGGCAGGGAATCACTCTACTCGTCGTGCCAAAGGGTAGCCCACTGCCCGGTGAGTTTTCCTCTAATGCCCCTATTCAATCCGACAAAGACGATCTCCGCAGCGCTGAATGGAGCCAGAGGCTCAGTTCTAGACTGTCTGTTTTGCTGAAACTCAAGCGAAGTGATGATGGCGATCGCTACCTCTTTCAAGCGTAATTTTAGTTAGCTGATGTTAGCTGTATAACCGTAGAATGGGTTAGCGCAGTGTAACCCATACAGAAGTTGGGTTTCCCTACTCCGCCCAACCTACACGATTCCTTGCTCTAAACGTCACGATTCAGCAGTGAATTCGTGTAGTGCCTGAATAATCTGTACGTTTGCTTTGGGAAAAGGAAATTGTTCGATTTCGGCTAGTGTTACCCAGCGGATTTCGTCACACTCAATCGGTTGGGGTTCGCCGCTCAGGTGGCGGCAGTGATGTACATTCAACGTGACGCGAAAGTGAGTGTAGGTGTGGTCGATAGTAATGAGGCGATCGCCCACTTCCACCTCAATTCCCAGCTCTTCCTGAATTTCTCGTTTAATGCAGGCTTCTACCGTTTCTTCTGGCTCAATTTTGCCACCAGGAAACTCCCAGAGTCCGCCGAGCAGCCCTTCTTGACGACGGCGATCAATCAAAATTTTGCCCTGATCATCCCAAATGACGGCGACGCCAATCTTTTTGTGGGGCAGGGGAGCGCGACTTTCAGAGAGAGGCAATTCGTTTTGCATGTTCAGATTGTGAGCCAAACAGGGTTCTTTCCAGGGACAGAGCAAACAGGCTGGATTTTTGGGTGTACAAACTGTTGCTCCCAAATCCATCAAAGCCTGGTTAAAGTCACGCGGCTGCTGTAAATCCAGCAGATCTGTAGATAGCTGCCATAGTAGCTTAAGCGCTTTACTGGGCGATCGGTCTAGTGCAATCAATCGAGCTAAAACTCGTTTGACATTACCATCCAAAATTGGAACGGGTTGGTTGAAAGCTGCGCTGAGAATACCTCCAGCAGTGGTGCGTCCAATTCCTGGGAGGGCGATCGCCTCTTCTAAATTTGGGGGAAACTGTCCGCCAAACTTTTCCACGACTTCCTGGGCTGCTTTGTGCAAATTTCGCGCACGAGCATAGTAGCCAAGCCCCTGCCAAACTTTCAAGACCTGCTGCTGGTCTGCCTGCGCTAGCGCCTCGACTGTAGGAAACTGCTCTATCCATCGCTGATAGTAGGGAATTACAGTTTTTACCTGAGTCTGTTGCAGCATGATTTCGGAAACCCAGATTTGGTAGGGGTCTCGGGTTTCCCGCCAGGGCAGACTGCGTCCAGAGGTGGCGTACCAGGTAAGGAGCGATCGTCGCAAACTCATCAACGGCAACTGCTGCAAAGTCTCCATAGCAGAACTCGACAGGTCTGCACTCAAGCCTGCCGAGTCTGGGTTAATATCTACAGATGAATTTTGATTTACCGAAGCCACCAGAATGACGCACCGCTAAATAAATTACCTGCTAACTATTCAGCGTCGGAAACTGCTTCGCTCGCTTGTAGAGACCGCTCAAACACCATCCGCTGCTCTGCGTTGCGGAGGAAGTAGCCGCTGACCATTGCCGAAGCCAGCAAACGTCCTAAATGCTCACGACTGGTTGTAATGGCAACACCAAAGTGCTCCGGTGGGAGGTTTCCCAACAGCCCCATGATGTTCCGTTCCATGACCTGAAAGACTTCAGAAGAACCTGGCTTAGAAAGCTGAGCAATCGTTTCTGGATTCATCGACTGGACATACTGCCAAAACTGGCTACCAGATTCAGCTTCGTTACCAAAAAACTCTGAGACTTGATTTGATGCGTTGTTCACGTTAGGAACCTCACTCAATCGGATTTATCACCTACACCTAATCTACCAATCCCCCCCTCAGGCATGAAGTGGGCGGAACCGAACTAGCAGTGGCGGATTTGCCTACCTAGGTCAGCTACCTGCTGGTGCAGCAGGGCTAGGAATCGGGGTGGCTGGAGGGCTAGCTGGGATGCGTGTAGTCGATGCGGTTGGTGGGGCGCATTCTCCTCGTTGAGCAGCAGTTAGTCCGTTTTGCGGTTGGACATGGGAGGCAATCGCCGCTTCCTGAATCCAGCCTTCTGCCCCAGGTTGAAGCAGCGGTGTAGCCGGTTCCGGTTCCGGTGCCGTTGGTTCAATCGGGACAGGCGATCGGTTGCCTGCATCGGGGCTAACTGTCGAACTAGATATTGGGCTTGCTGTCGGACTGTCAGCAGTACCCTCTTCAGAGGGCTGCCCAATCGAGCCTTCAGCCGTTGGGACAGAACAAACCCGCAGCCTTACCCATCGCTCTTGTCCAGACGCACCTTGCCGGCTCAAAACCTGAAGGACACTGCCTGAAGGAATCTCCCCGGTTGCAGTAGATGGTGGGGCAGGAAAGTCATCAGCGGTGCCACCCGGAGCGGCACTCCCAGGGTCAGCAGTAGAAGATGCAAGCTGAGGCAGCAGCACCAATGGCTCGTTGCCACTTAGAGAACCCGGTGAGGGCGATCGCTCCACTCGAATGTAAGAACCAACCTCCAGAGAGGCGATCGCTGCTGTAGTTTGCTCAGGAGACTCATCTGAAACAATTGTGGGTTCAGACGAGGGCTGAGCAGGTTCGGAATTTGGGCCTAGGCCAACCAAAGGAGCGATGCGGTTGCCAATCGACGGCACCAGTAGCGCCAGTAGCGTTCCCCCCAACCCTAACAGCACTAAGATCCCTAACAGCAACGGGAAGATGCTGGGACGCCGTCGCTTAGATGGTTCCAACACTTGAGTCTTCAGGGTTGAAGTGGTTGCATCAGATTGAGTTGGCTGAATCCGCGCTCCCCAACCTGTCTGCAGAACGGTTTTAGCAGGCATGGGTTGGCGTGGCGGCTGCACCGCTGACATCAATGCACCCGGAGCAATGTTTAACCCCTGCTCGCTCAGCCGACAGTACACTAGCCCAATTGTTACGTTGTCGTGTCCGTTGCGGGTGTTGGCAATCTCAACCAACTGCTGACTCACCGCAGCCAGGTCAAACTTACCGTCTAGCACCGGCAAAATAGTTGTATCCCAGCATTCCTCAACGCGATCGCCATCACTTAAGCCATCAGAACAGAGCAAGAAAATGCAGTCTTCATCCAACACAAACCGCTGCACTGTCGGATGCAGACTATTAGAAGACCCCATGCCCAAGGCCTGCACCAGCGAACCAGAACTCGGCTGCTGCAAAGCTTCCCGATAAAATCCGTAGCCCAGGCGCACTTCCCGTGAGGCAATGTCATCGTCCAAGGTGATTTGGTGACAGCCCCAGCGAGTAATCAGATAGGCGCGACTGTCACCTACGTGAGCAGTATAAAGTTCGTGGTTTCTAACCAAACTCATGACCAACGTTGTACCCATACGCTGGCGATCGAGCCGTTTTTCACTGTCGTTGCGCTGGCTGATCAGGTCATTCGCAGCACAGGCAGCTTTTTCAATTTCAACCGACAGAGCAGCAGGCGATAGGGATTCTGGGCGCAGCGGCTGCATTCGTTCCCAAATCGCCTCGATCGCCAGGTTCGAGGCGACGTCTCCCCCCTGATGTCCACCGATGCCGTCACAGACAATCACCAACGAAGAATCAGGAGCCGCTGTTCCAACAGTTAGGGTAATGGTCTTGAAGGTGCCACCGGGCGGGTAGCAGGCATCCTCGTTGCGCTGGCGGCTTGGTCCCTGGTCTGTGCGAGTCGCAACTTGAATTTGCCTCGACTGATGCTGTCCTGCCAGTGACAAGCCTTTATCTAGCCGATCAACAAGCTGTTCGCCGCTGCGAATAGTTCCTTGAATTAGATCTTGGCAGAGCTGCTGGAGGAAAGGGGCGATCGCTGCTTGAGCCGTCTCAGCCCATCCTGCCCAGAGATGACCCAATTGAGGCAACGTTGGCGGATTGCTTCCATGCTCGGGGTGTAGCTCTAGCAAGCGAATTAGGGGTCCTTCCATTCGCAGCAGATCAGGCTCCAGCAAACTGGTTCCAACCTGCTCTAGCGTTAAGGGTTGCCAGAGTTGAGCGATCTGCCACAGCCAATTGATTTGGCGCAACCCCGTTGCCTGTTGCCACACTTCGGTCAGGGCAGGTAACAAGGAGGGAATGGTTGCTTCAGTACCAGCCTGAGTAGAGAGAGGCGGCACAAACAGGGCTGCCTGTTCCAACAGCAGAATGTCTGCTCCAGACTGATCTGCCTGCACCAGCCCGTAGACCTGAGGAACGTGGAGCCGATAGGGGGAAAGTCGCAGATAAGCCGATATCGATTGAGGAATTTCCGTCGGAGCCTGGGAAACTATGCCCGGTTTTGCATCCAGGAAGATCCGAGGACTCTTACAGATATAACGATTTGCCAGCACCTCTCCAGGTTGATAGGCATCGGCATCGTGTCCCACTGCCCAGAGATAATGCCTCGGCAAAAAGGTACGGCATTTCTGGCAGAACCGATGACCCTCCGGATTGGGAGCCTGACAACTATAGTTGGGGCAATAGATTGTTGCTGTGGCGTTTTGCATGAAGCCAGGAATACAGCGGTCTTCTCAGGATATCTCAGACTTCCGCCAACAGACCATCTTACACGTGTTACACAAACGGGTATAACCAGGTTTGGCTTAATTCTTGCGAGCAGGATGTGCTATCAAAAATCAATTACATCCCTAGATAGACTCGTCAACAGACACTTTTGGTAAGCCCATGCTGTAGTTGCGGACGCGGCTTTTGAGGTTATAGGAAATCTTGCCTGCTTGCAGTAGCGATCGCACAAAATGCTCTAGATCAGAGCCAATTCGACGCAGATTGTAATCAGTCAGGTCTGCCCCGGCAGAAGCAGCAACTAACTCATCAAACTTGCGATAAACCTCCTGGATTGCCTCATCATTCCAGAGCAATTCGTTATCTGGGTCAACATCTAATGTCAGCTTATCCTCGCTGGGTAGAAGCTCATCGTTAGCAGTGTCAACTTCAGCCGTAAAGATGCGGATGTGCCGGGTAGTGGACTTAAGCAGCATAAGAAATTAGGGTGTTCACACGGATGCGGCAGGATTCTGATTCATTCTAAAGCGTCAACGGGGCGATCGCAGCCCTTTAACCCAATCTCTCTCATCACCATTTCTGAACTCTTCAATCAAAATCAGCAAATTTTGCAAACTTTGCTGAGCAGACCGAACAGATTTCTCCGTAGAATCCGCCTTCTCGAAGCAAAGAAAGCTACTTAAAATATCAAAATACGGGTCAACCTTTGCGGAAACTTCGTCATTCGCACTGTGTCTAACCCTGGTCAAAAATTACAGAAAATTAATACCTCATGTTTTTAAGCTGCCTGCTTCTGTTTGCGATCGCCTTCGGTTTTGGCCGCCTATTCATGCAAACTACCGAAGAAATTCCAGCCCTTGTTGTTGGAATGCTGGCAATCACTTTCCTTGTCGCAGGAATCATCATTGCCCCCACAGCTATTCAGGTCGGTTGCCTAGTCGTGGCTATAAGCTTAAAAAAATTCATGCTCAAACAGCAGGAAGCTTAGGGATTAGGAGTTGGGGTTTAGGGACTGGCGGACAGGTGGGAAGCCTTCATCCTTCATTCATTCCTACCCCAGTCTCCAACCTCTGCTCCGCAACCTTCAATCCCCATCCCCTTCATTCTTCTCCCCCCATCCCTATCTCTCGCCTTTAACAGTAGACTGGAAACGGCCGTGTTCGGTTTGCCAGCAGAGGGAGCGATCGCATGGGCAGCTACGAGTCTCAAAAGCGACAGAGGCTTAATATGGGTGCCGTATTCAGAAACCTGTCCTTGATGGCGACGGGTGGCACCGTTTTGCTGGCGTTATTTACGGTCGTGGGCGTTTGGCGTAGTGGCGAACGATTTTTTGAGAATGTGCAGGCAATGTTTACCGCACCGCAACCCCCTCCCCAAGTAGACGTGCGATCGCTCGTCGTGCAACAAGTGCGCGGAGTTAGCGAGTTGACCACGGCAATTTTTGCGATGGAGGCGGTTGTACCTGCGAGTCGCGATCGCACCCTTGGTGGCTACACAATCGGCAAGACGACTCTGCTTTACATCGCTTACGGAGAAGTTCGGGCTGGAGTTGACCTGGCTGAGCTAGACGAAAATGATATTCAGGTTACGGGTGACGCTATTCGCCTGCAGTTGCCATCACCCGAAATTCTGGACAGCAAAATTGATGTAAACCGCTCGAAAGTCTATGACTATGACCGAGGCTTTTTGGGTTTAGGTCCGGATGCTGCCCCTGATCTTCAGCAGCTTGCCCAGCAGGAAACGCTGCAAAAGGTAATAGAAGCGGCTTGCGCTCAAGGCATTCTTGAAGAAGCCAACGTCAAAGCAGAATTAGCGGTTAGTCAACTGCTGACCACCGCAGGCTATGCCAACTCTTCTGTTGAAACCCAAGCGCCCGCTGCTGATGCTTGTGCAAAGCAGTAATTTTCTGCTCAAACACGGTGCTAATGCTGCGCTTTTAAGATGTTTGAAGCCATGTTGCAAAACCGTATTTTTACCTGAAAGTTGAGATAAGTTTTAGGTGAGGCTTGAAGCGGACGTGAGACGGGTGGGTGAGGGCGATCGCCATTAGTTAAAAGCGCTTTGGTTGAGTTACGTATCGCTTGAGCCGTCTTCCAACCCACGGGCTGTCTCAAGGAGATGTTATGAGCTTCAAAAGAATTTTGGTTGCTGTTGATCACGCTGCACTGAGCCAACCAGTATTTGAGCAAGCGCTGGAGTTGGCTCAAACTAATCGGTCCAAGCTACTGCTGTGTCATTGCCTGACAGCAGATGTTGTGACCACATCCCCCACTTTTGCGGCCGGTGAATTGGGTTTGTCGGCTCATTTTGTCAGCCAAACTCATCAGGCACAATACACGTATCTAGAGCAACAGATCGAGGCAGCAAAGGCGTTACTCAGTCACTACGGTGAAACTGCTACTCGCCAAGGCATTGCGACTGAAATCAACTACCGAGTCGCCGATCCGGGGCAGGGGCTGTGCGAAATCGCAAAAAACTGGAATGCTGACCTGATAGTAGTTGGACGACGAGGACGAAAAGGGCTGACAGAGGCAATTTTAGGCAGCGTCAGTAACTACGTGCTGCACCATGCTCCCTGTGCGGTGCTGATCATTCAAGCTCCAACTGCTCAAGCTTCTCTGACTGAAATGCGAGTGGAAGGGAGCGATCGCCAACCGGCATAAATTCAATCACCTGATCAACGCTAGTTTTGACCGTATCGCAAATCGAGTCTAGCGGCAGATCATTTGCATCACACCCAAACGGGTTTTCAATGTCATCGCCAATCTGATCTACCCCAAATAGAATGAAGCTGACAATCACTAGACTGATGCCAGTTAGCCAGCCGATATCGTCAACCAAGTGAAACGGCAAACCCACACAGTAGATTAAAATTAAGCGCTTTAAATAAATTGCATAGGCGATCGGAATGGGGGTTCGTAGAATCCGTTCGCAACTGGTCAGCCCTTCAACCATATTGCTGAGCATTCCGTTAAGTGCCACCAGCCGCATCGAATCCAGATGATTATGCTGAAACTGCTTCTGAAGATAATCACCCAGCCACAGAGTAATTTCTAATGGAGAATTGCTAGAGCCCTCTAGCACTAGATTTTGTATTTCAGCAATGAGGTCGGAGACTTCATGACCGACCGACTCTTGCCGAAGATGATGTTTCGTCGTCAGGGCAAACGTCGCTAATAGACGCAGTGCCATTTGTTTTTCTGTTTCGTCGGCTGGCTCTGGGGCGGCGATCCCCAATTTAATTTCTCTAGCTAAGTTCCGAATGTTAAAAACCAACTGTCCCCAAGCTTTGCGTCCTTCCCAGTAACGGTCGTAGGCTGAATTGGTGCGAAAGACCAGCAGCAAACCCAGTACTAGATTAAAAACGACATTGGTGGTCAAGTCTCCCAGTACTTTCAGTGAAAGCAGGGGGTAGAAGTAGTGCAGAAGTGAAACAAGTAAGCCAAACATCCCAAATAGCAGCGAACGCGGCAGCACCGTCAGTGCTACTGAGCCTTTCAAGCGGAACGCTTGGGCAAACCAGTTGAGGGTCATAGAAGGTTACAAGACAAGCAATGCTTCATTCCTTCAACCTACCGTATAACAGTGTTTCAAATCTGACCCCTGCTGATTGAGCAGATATAGCGATAGAGTAGATCTGCTATCTTCTCGGATTTTGCATGAGTGGTTCATTTGAAGGCGATCGATCTGACCCAATTCGGAAACAGGGATCTTCACCTGAATCTTCCTCTGATCCGAAAAGCGATCCCGCCTTTGAATCAGACAAATCTGCTCAAGCTAAAGCTGAAGAAAAATTTTTAGACGATCCCTTCGCAGTGGTGGCTGATTCAGCAAAAGATCAGCAGACAGGACAGCCTGAATTGGTCGTTCCCGAAGTCAAGGCTGCTTTACCGCCTCTTGCGATGGTAGAGACAGCGTTTCTTGCTAGCACGGCTAGCTTGCTCTGGCTCGTCAGCTATTACCTTAGTATTGGTGCCTGGATGCGGATTTTATTTCCCGCTCCAATTGCCTTAGTCTACCTGCGCTGGGGTCACCGAGCTGCTTGGATGTCAGCGCTAGTAACAGGTTTGCTGTTATCCGTGCTGATGGGTCCCTACCTGAGCCTGTTATTTTTCGTCCCTTATGGGCTGTTGGGCGTACAACTTGGGGCATTGTGGAAACGACAGGCTGGCTGGACGATGTCAATCGGCACTGGAACGCTAATTTCTACCTTTGGCTTTTTCTTCCGAATTTGGCTATTGTCGACCTTTTTGGGTGAAGACCTCTGGATCTACTTAACCAACCGCATTACAGATTTTACTGAATGGATCTTAACCAAGCTAGTCGATTGGGGGCTGCTTGGAATTAGCGCCTTGGGGCAACCAGATCTGACGGTGATTCAGCTTGTGACGATTGGGGCAATCATCTGTAGTGATCTGGTTTACCTGTTCACGGTTCATTTGGCGGCATGGCTCCTCTTGGAGCGGTTAGGCAACCCAATTCCAGAGCCTCCAAGCTGGGTGCAGGTGTTGCTGGAAGAGGAAGGATAAAGGATGAGGGATGAAGAATGATTCGGGTTTACTCCCAGCTTGAGTGGGGGCGGGAGTGGCTGCAACAGTTTGAGGGGCGATCGCCTCTCTTTGCTTGCGTGCTGGGCTTTACAGAAACGGGATTGATCCCTGGGATTTCAGCAGCGGGGGCGACTCCGGCAGATCGGGAATATACGGCGATCGCAGACGCTGAGTTTCTCTACAACGGTCCTCAACCTGCTCCTCAACACCCACTGCCACCGCTACATGCAGGTGCTTCTCCCGTTCTGATCTCTCGTGCTGTTGTCGCAGCCCAAAACGTACCCCTATACCTGTTTAATGCTGGGTTGCCGCACCTGCCTTCAGTTCCCTGTATTGATCTAGGAGGAACTCCAGCTCGCTGTTTAACCCAAGGGAAAGCGTTAGATCACGCAACCGTGCAGCACTTGCTGCAGCAAGGACTAATTTGGGGTGAAAAGTTGGCAGCGCAAAACCCCCAAGGATATCTAATCTTGGGAGAATGTGTGGTTGGAGGAACAACCACGGCTCTATCTGTGCTGACAGCTCTGGGTTGGGATGCTGCGGGTAAAGTCAACAGCAGTCACCCAACCTGCAATCATGACCAAAAGCTAGCAGTTGTCACGGCTGGGCTAGCTCAATCAGGTTTTCTTCGAGAGGCGCATCGGTTAGATAACTCTCCTGATCCCCTGGCTGTCGTAGCGGCAGTGGGCGATCCGATGCAGGTGGTGGTGGCAGGCATGGCAATTGCAGCCAGCCGCACCTGTGGCGTTTTACTGGCAGGCGGCACTCAAATGCTGGCAGTTTACACGTTAGCAGAAGCCATTAGCCAAACGCGTACTCATCCCTGGAACCCTCAACAAGTTGTAGTGGGTACAACACGCTGGGTGGCTGAAGACCCAACTGGCGACACCGTGGAATTGGCAAAACTTCTAAATGCACCCCTGATGGCGACACAGCTTAATTTTGCGAATTCTCGGTATGCTCAACTGCGGGCCTATGAGCAGGGGTATGTCAAAGAAGGCGTTGGCGCAGGCGGATGTGCAATCGCCGCTCACCTCTACCAGCAATGGAATCAAGTTAGGCTGATGCAAGCGATCGAGGCTTTAGCAGAACGTCTCGAATGCGTTCAAAGTGAGTGAGTATTCAGATTGAGTATTCAGAGTTAGTGAATACGCTGAGACAGCAATTGCTCTTCTAATGCCGCAATCCGGTTGTAGGCTGCGGTCAATTGAGCCGTTAGACGCTGAATTTGAATCTCTGGAGCGAGGGCGCGATCGCCTGTTTGGCTGTCAGATTCGGGGTAATTAGAGTCGACCAGCACATCTTTGTGTTCCATTGAGCTATCCACCGTCCGACTACGTTGGTAATAGCTGCGCCCTATGCTAATTCCAGATGCAGCCAGGAAGCTGCTATCTGATGTCGTTTTTGTGTCAGACAGAGCTGTTGAAATTTTGTTGCCGAGCTGCTCAATAGTCTGGTGCAGTGCGTCAACTTTCAAACTTAAGCCCGTAACTTGTTCCTGAAGGGAATCCATGCAATGCCCCATTTTTTGAATTGCTTACAGTCCATACTAAAAAAGCATTGGGCATATCCAGGTTTATTCCTGAATCATTTAACGTTTAGCCCACGCTTGGGATGAAGAAATTAGAAGTCAGCCGTCGGAGTACCATTTGGGTTTTTCAGAAAGCTGTTGCAAAGAATCTAAGTATTCCTAACTAGGAAGTAACTTGAAAACCCTAAATTTCATCTTCATCAGATTACTCATCTATCTTACCTGCATGATTGCTAAAATCCGTCTTCTTTACGAAAGAACATAAATACTGAAGTGCCGTCCAGATATTGGTTTCAGGTCATCGCTAAGTATAGAAAATAAAAGTTTTAAATTGAAATACTTGGATTCTAAAAATAGCCGTCGAAAATATCTGTAAAACTGCTATTTTTGACCGTTTAGTCGAGTTATTTCGATCTGCTATGAAGTTGTTAATCGCGCGTAAAGCAATCTACATCAACAATTTATTGCCGCTCAAAATTATTCCAACAGAGTCATCCTTTCTAGAGGAAGAAGTATCGGTGAGTCTGAAGGCACTGTTTTTGCCCAATACCTACTTGCAGTCCGTGCCACTGCCGTTCCTTTTGCCGCCTAGATCGAGGTTGCGCCTGACAGTGAACTGGTTCAGGGCTATTACTGGCGAGACAAGGGCTATCCTGAAACAGGGGCGATCGCCAGACGTTTTGAACAACGCTAACGGTGATTGACCCGATTGGCTTTGGCGTAGAACGCAAACAGTAGAAAAAACAGTAGGAACAGGAAGGCATGATCAAGCGGCGATCGCTTTTGGCAGGCGCAGGGGCACTGGCACTCGCTCAACTCCTGGCAGGATGCAATAGTCGCAGCAATGCGGCCCTGCGGGTGCGGTTGCTCGATGGCTCCGTTCCGGTGCAACTGTTGCGAGCCTTTCAGCGTGACCTGGAGCAACAGCTTGCTCTAGATTTTTTGCCTCAGCCCCAACTTTCTGACTTATACGATCTGCTGCAAACCTGGAAGCAAGCTGAAGCCGAACCCGTTCGCTCAGGCTGGAGGGAAAGAATCCCTTTCCTCAACTCAAACCGCCAACCTGAAAACGTGGCGGATCTAGTGACTTTGGGAGATTACTGGTTAGCTTCGGCAATTCGACAGGAGCTAATTCAGCCGCTTGAGTTGGAGACTTTGCCGGAATGGGAAAAGCTGCCGGATCGCTGGCAGGCACTCGTTCGACGCGATCGCCAGGGACAGCTTAACCCTGAAGGAGAACTTTGGGCTGCTCCCTATCGCTGGGGCAGTGCTGTAATTGCCTATCGGATTGAGGAATTTGAGGAACTGGGCTGGACACCTACCGACTGGCAAGACCTGTGGCGACCAGAGCTAAAAGGACATGTGTCACTGCTGGATAGCCCTACAGCCGTGATCGGAGTGACCTCTAAGAAGTTAGGACAGTCCTTCAACCCAACGGATTTGGGTGAAGAACTGCAAGCTGAACTGCAAGCGCTCCACCAGCAGACCAAGTTTTACAGTTCTGACAACTATCTACAACCGCTGTTGCTAGGAGACACCTGGATAGCGCTGGGCTGGTCTACGGATGTGTTGCCTGTGCTGGAGCGCGATCGCCGTATTGCTGCCATCGTGCCAGAATCGGGCACCATTCTCACTGCTGATGCCTGGGTGCGTCCCGCAGCAGCAAAACCTGTTACCCGCACAGGGGATGAACTTACGCTGGTCGAGCAATGGATTAACTTTTGCTGGCAGCGCCAAAATGCAGTCAATCTCTCGCTGCTAGGTACAGCCGCTTCCCCAGTGTTGACCGCACTAAATCGCACCGATCTGCCTGCTCCGATTCAGCAGAATAGTGTGTTGTTACCCTCTACCGAGGTGCTGGAGCGCAGCGAGTTTCTTGAACCGCTGTCAGAGGGGGCGATCGCTCAATACCATCGCCTTTGGACAGAAGTGAGAGGGAAGGTTGAGGGATAAGGGAATGCAGGATGAGGAGATACTTCCCTTAGCCCCCAGTCCCTAACCTCTCCATCCCATCAGCCATAATTGAACCAATCGAATTAAACAAAACTGCTATGGCTGAATACCGCAAAATTGAGTACCGCATTGGCAAGGACGGCAAGATTGTTGAAACTGTACTCAATGCCTCTGGTGCAGGCTGCACTGAGACGACTTCAGCGATAGAGCAAGCATTAGGCGAAGTGGAATCTCAAGAACTTTTGCCGCAGTACTACGAGACTGAAGTCGATCTTGAAACAGATGAAACTCAATCTCTAACTCAAATGTAGGTTGGGCGAAGCAAAGTGCAACCCAACGAAAGGCCTTTGGCAATTGCAAGTGTTGGGTTTCGCTGCGCTTCACCCAACCTACTAGTTAGCTTTTGAGCCTTAGAGTTTGTTTGAGTACTTCACGATTGAGCTTGAAGCACATTATGGGAGATGATTCTAGCCTTGTAGGATTTGGCTATGTCCTAACGTTAAGTACTATTGCGTTGGTTCTGGGCTTTGTTGGGTCGAGGAAACAACTTGCAAAGAACAATGCTCAGAGACAGGAAATTGCTACCCCTGCTCCTCCTGCTCACACTCAGGAAATGGCAGATGAAATGGCTGCATTGCAGCAGCAATGTTTGCGACTGAGAGAACAACTTCAGCAGCAGAAAACTCAACTCACAGCAGACTTTCAGGAGGCGACGTTTGAGCAAATTCAAACGCTGCTAACGAACTACCCCAGCGCTCAAAAAATGGCTCAAGCAAAGCCCGATCTGCCTGCCAAAAACTTGATTGCACTGTTCATACCATTAGAAAATTTGCTGCAAGGTTGGGGTGTTGAGTTGATTGGTTCTGCTTGGGAGCAGGTTGCTTATGATCCCCAGATTCACCAGCCCGATGAGGATGACGTTACGGTCGGGGAACAGGTTTACGTTCGATTTGTGGGCTATCGGCAGGGCGATCGCATTCTCTGTCCCGCAAAAGTCAGCCGTACATTGCCAGGAGGGGCACAGTGATTGCGATCGCGGTTGATTTTGGTACCAGCAATACGGTCGTCAGTATCCTAGAGCCAGATACGCAAACGCCTAAATCCCTTAGATTCAGCGGCATTTCCCGATTGTTTCGCTTAAGAACGTCCAAAGGGGATCAAGAAATTCCGGTTGTGCCGACGCTGGTATTCGTCAAATCTCAGGAACAGTGGGTGGTTGGCGAACAGGTGCGATCGCAACGCTTGGGACTGACCCAACCCGGTCGCCTGTTCAAAGCCTTTAAGCGCGATCTTGCCGCTGACTTTCAGCCGCCACCCCGCCAGATTGATGGGGTAAGCTATTCAGCTACCGCAGTATCCGAGCAGTTCTTACAGCAGATCTGGCAGCAGATTCTGCACCAAATTCAGCCTGATCAGGTCATTTTTACCGTTCCGGTTGGAGCCTTTGAGCGCTATCTGGGCTGGTTTCGTGAAGTCGGGTCACGCTTGGGTGCAGCTGAAGTGCATCTAGTAGATGAATCGACCGCTGCGGCGCTAGGTTATGCGGTGCAGCGCCCCGGTTCGCTGGTGCTGGTCATTGACTTTGGGGGCGGTACGCTTGACCTGAGTTTAGTTCGCACGGCAGCAACCCAGGGAGATGCGATCGCAGGCAAAGAACAGGCAGCTATTCGGGCGGAGGTGCTGGCAAAATCGGATGCTTATGTGGGTGGTGAGGACATTGACCAGTGGATTGTGGAAGATTACCTGCGTCAAGTTGGCTCGTCGCGACAATTAATCGGGGAAGTTGGCTGGCAGAATTTGCTGGCGATCGCCGAACGCCTAAAAATTCGCCTATCTGGAACCGAAGTCGCTAAAGAAAGCTGGCTCGACGAGGAAAGTTTTACGTCCTACGAGCTACAGCTTAGCCGCAGCCAGCTTGAGGAAATTTTAGAAGTCCGTCAGTTTCTAGAACAGTTGCGGCAGGCACTCGACGAAACGCTGGCGATCGCCCTTAGCAAAGGTATTGCCAAATCAGACATCGAGCAAGTGCTGCTGGTCGGCGGCAGTTGCCTGATTCCGGCAGTGCAGCAACTGATCGTTTCCTACTTTGGGCGGCAGCGGGTCAAAATGGACAAACCCTTTGAAGCCGTTGCCCATGGCGCTTTGGCGCTCAGCCAACTGTCCAGCATAGAGGACTATCTGCGTCACAGCTATGCCATTCGCCTCTGGGAACCTTACAGCAAAACCTATTCCTACTTTTCGCTGTTTGCTCAGGGGGCAAAATATCCCTGTCAGCGCCCAGAACCTCTCACGCTTCAGGTGGCTATTGATGGACAGCGAGAAATTCGTCTGGATATTGGCGAAGTGGCAGAAGTCGCCCAAGCAGAAGTTGCCTACGATGCTCAAGGCAGAATGACTAGTGCTCCTCTCCGTAAACAGGAAACCTATCGCTCGCTCGACACTCAGCACGACCAGGTTTGCGTTGCTCACCTTAACCCACCCGGACAAGTGGGCATCGATCGCGTATCAGTTCAATTTGAAGTGAATGAACAGCGGGTATTGGTCGCAACAGTGGAAGATTTGCTGACGGGTAAGGTGTTGGTCAATAAGGGAGCGATCGCCAAATTGCAATAGCTGAATAACAGCCCCTAAAGTACTCATACCAAATCCGTCTGTGGAGTAGCGGTATCGGTATGGGCGTAGCATTCGGCAAAAGAACTGTGCTTCAGTGGCAGGAATTGTGACTGAATGCTTCGCCCGCACACCAAAGAGTGCTTCTTTACGAAATGAATTCCGTATCAGTCATAACTTTGCAGTGATTTGCAGCGATTCGCGGTAATTCTATAGTGCTCCTCAGTCATTGCGCAATGCTCCTGGATAGTTCCGCACTGCTTCTCAGTCATTGCGCAATGCTCCTGAATAGTTCCGCACTGCTTCTCTGCCATTCCGCACTGCTCCTCCGTGATTCTGTAGCGCTTCTCAATAATTCCGCAGCGCTCCTCAAGAATTTTGAGGTGGAGAGCAATTGAACTGCGGTGAGCAGCAGTTGTGGATTGAGCGTTAATTGCCTCAAATCTACATATCTTCTGACTTTCTCAAAGTACCAAAGCTAACTTTTTCAGGCTGCCGAACCTGAGTTAGCTAAATAGAGTGTTCTTAGGTGAGTGCAACAGAGAAATGTTAGCTCGTCTGTAGTTCATTCACCCGTTTTTTCTATTGAACGAGTGCCCTATGAAAGACAACAACAACTCGCCTCGTTTGCTCCAGCCCATCAGTACAGTTCTTCTGATTGTAGGCACTCTCCTGCTTCAAGAACTGAATAGAAGCGCTTTATTGCTAACGGAATTCACCTCACCAGTAGTGCAGCATTCTACACCGCAGCCCATTCTACTGCCACAACCTAATGCAGCACCTCAATCAATTTTGCAAAGAGTACAGCAAGAATTATCACAACAGCTCAATATCGATCGCAGCGAGGTGCGAATTGTCAGAATTGAGCCAACTACGTGGGCAGATGATTGTCTTGGCCTACCCGTCTCAGGAGAATCTTGCACTCAGGAGCTAACTCAGGGCTGGCGCATTACTGCATCAGCCAACGATCAAACTTGGGAATATCGCGCAAACGCTGATGCCTCGCAAGTGAAGTTTGAATACTCCACAACAGAGTTTAGCCGTTTTTTGCAAACCGCTCTTGATCGAGTCCTTCACGCTACTGCACGACAATCTAACATTCCAGTTGGGCAACTGCGCGCTACCCAAATCGAAGAACAGGAATGGGATGGCTGTATGGGCATTGATGAACTAGAAGAGACTGGTGGATGTGCTTTGATTGGAATTACAGGCTGGCGCGTCGTTGTCACGGACGGCGGACAGCGTTGGGTTTATCACATTGATGCCAGTGCAAGAATAATGGCTTTCAACGCGAGGGAAAGCCAGGTGAATCAGTACCATCTGCCATAGCGCTATGTACCCGGATCAGAAAACACTGCCCAACTCAGTTGTCCTGATTTGAAAGACCTGCCATGATCAGGAATTATGCTGAAATTTTTGCTTGCACTGCTGCTGCTGATTATGACCTGGACAGGAAGCCTTCTTCCTGCTCAAGCTCAGGCGATGGAAACCCCGTCTGCTGCTGAGATAGAAACGGTTGAAACGCTCCGCGATCAGGCGTTTACCGCAACTAATGAAGGAAAGTTTGCGATCGCAGAAGAGTCTTGGACGAAGCTGATTAAACAGCTACCCGATAACCCTGCTCTTTGGAGCAATCGAGGAAATTCCAGGGTCAGCCAAAACAAGCTAGAGGAAGCGATCGCCGACTACAACAAAGCGATTGAACTGGCACCGAATGCACCCGACCCGTATCTGAATCGCGGTACTGCCCTGGAAGGATTGGGTCGCTGGGAAGAAGCGATCGCCGACTACAATCGCGTTCTGGAACTAGAACCCCAAGACCCAGCCGCTTACAACAATCGCGGCAACGCCAAAGCCGGATTAGGGCAATGGGAAGAGGCGATCGCCGACTACAGAACGGCGGCTGACATGGCTCCTCAATATGCATTTGCGCGGGCGAATTATGCGATCGCCCTCTACCAGGTTGGCGAAACCGAAGAAGCAATCCGCACCATGCGAAACCTGGTTCGCAAATATCCCCGCTTTGCCGACATGCGGGCGGCTCTCACGGCGGCCCTCTGGGTCAACGGGCAGCAGGGCGAAGCCGAAAGCAACTGGGTCGCGACCATTGGCTTGGACTCGCGCTACAAAAACCTTGACTGGGTAGCTCATACGCGCCGCTGGTCGCCCGCCTTGGTAGATGCACTAGAGAAATTTTTGACATTGAGCTAAGTCTAAACAGGAATTAATCCCCGAATACCGAGCGTTTAGTTGTGATGACGTTTCCTGCCTCATCAAACTGAACCTCGAAGCCGACCCAGGCTAAATCACACATGCCGTGGCATCCGCCATCGTTTCCATAGAACCAATATGATTCTTGCCACTGGGTACTGCTAGATTCGGGTGAGCCAGGCAAAACGGCTGCAACTTCTGCTTTGCTCATTCCGGGTGTAATTTGCTTAAACTTCTGCTCTGAAAAGCCTTGCGGTAGTCGAGTATCAATCAAGGGATAGAGCGGAAAATAGCTCTCTGTACGGGACCACAATAAAGCCAACAGCAGCAAAAAACACGTTCCAAAAACGGTTAGGACTTTCACAACTTCCTCCTTTTCACACCACTTAAAAACCAATTACTTCTTGAATCAGCGATCGCCCTATTAAGTAGTCGCGCTAATTCAGCAATTTTTTGGAATTAGTTGTTGCAATTGGTTTTGCAGAAAAGCTTGGTGAAACCGAAAACGGCGTTCTAGAGCAACGGTCAGCAGGGCGAGGCTGAAGGCAATTCGTTGCGGCTGTTGGATTAGATTCACGTTATAAGAATCTGGATTAGGTTGTTGCCCATAACCCTTTGCTGGTTGCTTGCCCTAGTTGAGCTGCTGGAGAAGTTTTTGACGCTAAGTTACTCCTTTTCCACTGAAAGATCAGGGAGTACCCCTGCGAAGCGGAGATACGTCCCTGATCTTCTAGAACCTAATCTTCAATTAGAAAGGGAGTAAGCTTTAGCAGAGCTAATCCATGTACACTACACGCTCAGTTTTGATAACTTCTCCTGCTTCATTGAAGTAAATTCCAAAGCCAATCCACGCCAGATCACACCAGCCATTACATCTACCATCGCACCCGTAATTCCAGTACGAGTTTTGCCAGTAGGAGCTTCCTGCTTCGGGTGAACCGGGCAAAATGGCTGCAACCTCTGTTCTGGTCATGCCCTGCGTGATCTGCTCGAATTTTTGTTGTGAAAAGCCTTCTGGCAGTGTTGTATCAATAAATGGATAGAGTGGGAAATAGCTCTCCGTGCGGGCCCACAACAAAGCTAAGAGCATGATAAAACACGTCCCAAAAACAGTCAAAATTTTCACCGTTTTTCTCCTGTCGCACCGTTTGAAAATTAATCCTTCCAGGCAATTTTAGGGTTTGTACAGATGCGATTGACTGTCGCCCCTATTAACCCATCGTGCCAATTCAGCATTTTTGGGACTTGTTTCGGAGAAAGGTTGCAACGACTTTTAGTTGCACATCGCGTGACAGAGCTGACGGAAGTGATCGCCACGCTGCTCAAAATTTTCGTATTGGTCAAAGCTGGCGCAAGCAGGAGAGAGGAGAACGACTTCAGCGCTGTACTGTTTGGCGAGTTCTGCACTGCGTTTTACAGCACGATCCATTGTTTCAACCGTTTCATACGATGAGTAACCAATTCGGTTGAGGCGTTGAGCAAAGGCGGGGGCGGCACTGCCAATCAGCAATACGGCAGCAGCTTTAGATTGGATTGTAGCAAGCCAAGCCTGATCGTCTCCGGCTTTTGCCTCACCACCTGCAATCAGGATCGCAGGGCTTTTGACGGACGCAAGCCCAACTTGGGCTGCGTCGTAGTTGGTGGCTTTGCTGTCATTGATAAAGTCGATGCCTTGCCAGGTGCAAATATGTTCGAGGCGATGGGCAACTCCAGGAAAATCACGAACAGCTTGGGCGATCGCTTCTTTCTCAATTCCCGCCAACTTCGCTGCCGTGATTGCCATCAGCAAATTTTGGCGATTGTGATTCCCGACCATTCGCAGTGCAGAGACTTCGACAATCGGTTCTCCTTGAGCGATCGCCCAGCCATTCTCGATGTACGTGCCCTGCTCAGGATTGGCAACCAGATCAGCTTTGCCGGTCACGCTCGTCCAGTAGGCGTTTTGCCAGCGATCGCCTCCCGTTTTCCGCAGGTAGGGGTCGTCTCCATTTAACACCTGGTAGTGAGACTGGTTTAACAAATGCGCTTTGATGTTGAAGTAATTCTCTAAGGTATAGTGACGGCTCAGGTGATCGGGCGTGAAGGTTGTCCAAACGCCGATTCGGGGCGCAACTGAGGCGGAAGATTCGATTTGGTAGCTGCTAAGTTCAGCAATCACCCAGTCAGGGGGATTAGGAATTGGGGATTGAGGGTTGGGGGGAAGGGTGGTGAGGGCAAGGTCGCAGGCGGCATAGCCGATATTGCCACAGGCAGGAGCGTTGAGTCCGGCAGATTGAAAGATGGCGGAGATTAGGGCAGTGGTAGTGGTTTTGCCGTTAGTGCCGGTGATGCCGACCCAGGGAATGGAGTGGAGCGATCGCCAAGCCAGTTCCATCTCGCCGATGGCTTCAATCCCGAGTTTTCTGGCTTCAACGAGAGCAGGCAAATCCCAAGGTACGCCTGGACTGACGACAATTTGCTGCATCTCGGTCGGGTTGGGCTGAAAGGAATCTCCTAGTCCGACCGTAATTCCTTCTGCCTCCAGGTCTTGCTGCGTCTGGCGTAACGCCTCAGAAGTTTTAGAATCGCTGACTGTGACTTGCCAGCCCTGACGTTTTGCCAGCTTTGCAGCAGCGATTCCCGACTTTCCGATTCCGATGACGTAGACGTGAGACATAACAAGGAGCGACCCTAATTTGGCATCCCCCATGTTACCGTTTGAGGGACACCGGATGAATAAATTGGCGGTGAAACGATGCGTAGCCTCTACGATACAGATTTCTACGCTTGGACTCAGAAACAAGCTGAGCTATTGCAAATGCAGCAATGGAGCAGTTTGGATTTGCCCAATCTGATTGAGGAGATCGAATCGTTGGGCAAGCAGCAGCGTCGGGAACTTCGCAATCGTCTGAGTGTTTTGATCGGGCACTTGTTGAAATGGCAATATCAACCAGAACAGCGTAGCCGAAGCTGGTTGGCGACAATTCGAGTTCAGCGGCGTGAAGTTTTGCAGCTATTGCAAGAGAACCCTAGCCTCAAACCCTACTTGCAAGAGGCTTTACAACAAGCTTTTGAGACTGGTAGGGATCTAGCAGTCAGCGAAACGAATTTACCCTACAAAACTTTTCCGTCAGAATGCAGTTATTCGCTGGAACAGATTTTGAGCGATCGCTTCTACCCCGGTGAGTCCAGTTCTTTGACAGAAGAATCTTAGGGCGATCGCTCCTAACCCCCTCAGATGATGTACACCTTGTAAGGGCATAGCATTCGGGCAAAAGCTGCGTTTGAGACAATGAGATAGCTGCCGAATGCTATGCCCCTACTCGATGAAATGCACTGGTTTGAGGATGTTCTGCTAACCTTTCACGATCGCCCCAAAGTCCGCTAAAACTCGCGCATGGTTACGCAACAATCCCAGTAGATTCAGGCGATTGCGTTTGATATCAGGGTTTGAATCCATCACCAGAACACTCTGCGGACCATCGAAGAAGTTGCTGATGATAGGAGCAATTTGCTTCAGCCCATTGACCAGCTTTTGATAATCTCGCTCTGCCTGGGCTGCTTCAGTTTGGGGCACAAGCTGCACTAGCGCATCGTAAAATGCTTGCTCTGAGGGCTGCTGGAACAGTTTCGGCTGAACGACCACTTCAGGATTAAGCTGAATGGTGTCTAAGTTGCCCTGTTGCGCCAGTCGAGAGGCTCGGTTGACCGTTTCATAGATTGTATCCAGGTCCTTGTTTTGGCGAATAGCTTGGAGGAATTGAGCGCGATCGCGCACATCTAGTAAATCCTTCAATGCCCGTTCCGTGTATTCGGGGTCGTTCTCACCGAGAACTGCATTTACCAGGTCATAGTCGATCTGGTCTTCCTGCAACAGACTCCGAATCCTTTGCAGAAAGAAGTCTTGAAGTTGAGTAAGCAATTCGGCTGGGGTAGAGCGATGTGCCGCAAAATCTGCAACGACCTGCTCTAGTAAAAGATCCAGGTTTAAGGGCAGTTTGGCTGACCAGGTGATGTTGATAATTGCATTAGCGGCTCGTCGCAGCGCAAAGGGGTCAGATGAGCCAGAGGGCAGCATTCCCAAGCTGAAAATGCCGACTAGTGTGTCCAAGCGATCGGCAATACCAACTACTTGACCTGGTAGTGTTTGAGGAAGCTGGTCTCCGGCTCCACGTGGTAGGTAGTGCTCAAAAATGGCAGTGGCGATCGCCTCCGGTTCTCCACTCGTCAGCGCATATTTTTGTCCCATAATTCCCTGAAGCTCAGGGAATTCGCCGACCATTTGTGTCACCAGGTCGGCTTTACAAAGCAGTGCTGCTCGTTGAATCAATTCCTGCTGTGCGTCATTGACCTGAAGCTGACCGGCAACCCGATTGGCAATTTTGCTGAAGCGATCGACCTTATCGCGCACCGATCCCAAGTCTTCCTGGAAGGTGACTTTCTCTAATCGCGGCAGATAATCCTCTAGGGGAATGGTGCGGTCTGCATCGAAAAAGAACTTACCATCAGAAAGTCGAGCGCGAATTACTCGTTCGTTTCCAGCAGCGATCAAATCTGACTTTGCTGGATCGCCATTCGAGATGGTGATGAAATAGGGTAAAAGTTCCGTGGAATCTTCCTGCTTGAGAACAGGAAAATAGCGCTGGTGGCTTTCCATCTCAGTGATGATCACTTCGGCAGGCAATTCCAGGAAGTCAGGATCAAACTTGCCGACGACGGCAGTGGGCCATTCCACTAAGTTGGTGACTTCTTGCAACAGGTTGGGCGAAACTGATGCAGAACCGCCTAATTCTTTTGCTGCTACCTGCACCTGACTCTGAATTTTAGTTTTGCGCTGTTCTGGGTCGGCTTCGACAAAGCCAGAACGCAAATTGGCAAGATAGTCTGACGCAGCAGAAATGTTGATTGGCTGTGGATGGAGAACGCGGTGAACCTGGGAAGTGCGATCGCTCGTACAGCTTTCCGAACCGTTTACCAGCGTGATTGGTAAAACTGTGTCGTCTAGCAGCGTCACTAGCCAGCGAATCGGGCGAGGAAACCTCAGATCTCCGTCGCCCCAGCGCATGAACCGTCGTCCTTCCAGGCTAAAGATCCAGTTAGGAATTAGTTCTGTGAGAATTTCGGCAGTGGGACGACCGGGAATTTTTTGCTGGACGAAGACAAACTCGCCTTTATCAGTCGCACGAACCTGCAAATCGCTCAATTCGACATTACGCGAACGAGCAAAGCCTTCTGCCGCTTTGGTGGGTTGTCCATTTTTGAAAGCCGCTTGAGCAGGTGGCCCTTTTACCTCTTCTTCGCGGTCGGGTTGCTGAGCAGGCAACCCTTTAATCAGCACTGCCAAACGTCGTGGCGTGCCGTATAGCTCGATCGCTTCTGAGGTCAAGAAACGTTCGGACAGGCTAGCCGGAATGCGCGATCGCCACTGTGCTAGCGCTTCGTCCACAAAGCTCGCTGGCAATTCTTCAGCCCCAACTTCCAACAAAAACGTCGCCATATTTGCAATGATTCAGCAATTCACACTAGCCAGTTCCAACAGTTTAACGTGCAGTGTCTCATGCAATAAACTCTTGCATGAGACAGTAGCCCCGTAGGTTGGGTGAAGCAAAGCGGAACCCAACAGGATTTATGCAAACGTTAGGTTTTACGGTGTTCTACCCAACTGACATCTACTGACGCATTCCTTACTCAAACAATTAGGTGCTTGCACCCAGGCTGGCAGAATCTCGGATATGTTCTAAGGTCAAAACTCCAACGGCTGAGCCATTATCCAAAACAGTTAGCTTTTGTGCCCCGGTTCTCAAAATTAGAGAAAGTGCATGGCGCAAGCTTTCATCACGGGCGATCGTGGGTTCACCATTTTGACTGAATCCTTCTGGCGCATTCACCATCGCCGTTTCGACGCGCAGCAAGCTTAGCTGACGCACCATATCATCAGCTCCCATTAGGTTATACACAAAGTCGTTGACGGGCTTGGTGAGAATGTTGAACGGCGTATCGTACTGAATGATGTGCCCTGCTTGCATGATCAGAATTTTGTCAGCCAGCCTCAACGCTTCTTCCACGTCATGGGAGACAAACAGAATGGTCTTCTTGAGCTGCCGCTGAAGCCGCAAAATTTCGTCCTGAAGACTGGCGCGAGTAATCGCATCGATCGCCCCAAAGGGTTCATCCATCAGCATTACATTCGGGTCGCCAGCTAGCGCTCTGGCTAGTCCAACTCGTTGCTGCTGTCCCCCTGAAAGTTGGGCAGGATAGCGATCGCGATATTCCTGGGGAGGCAACTCAATCAACGTCAATAGCTCGTCAATTCGCAGTTGAGTTTTTGATCTCGACCAGCCCAGTAGCTTTGGCACCACCGCAATATTTTGCGCCACCGTCATGTGCGGAAACAATCCCGACTGCTGAATTACATAGCCAATCTGCTGACGCAGCTTTGTCACCTTTAGCTGCCGCACATCTGCATCATCCAGGTAAATTCTGCCTGACGTTGGCTCGTACAGCCGATTTACCATCTTCAACAGTGTTGTCTTGCCACAGCCTGACGGCCCGAGAATCACAACCAGCTTGCCTGACTCAATTTCGCAGTCACAATGATCTACAGCGGGTCGAGCCGCACCCGGAAATCGCAGGGTTACTTGATCAAAACGAATAGCGCTCACAGGCATCTCCCGCTTAAAGGGCGTGGGGTTCAGGGGCTAGGGAAAGAAGGCGTTTTCGCATTCTTCATCCTTCAATTAACCCTTCTTGAGTTAAGAACTCTTTGGCAACTTCCGCAGGTTCGCGCTGGTTGCCGCTGACTTCATAGTTGAGTTGCTGCATTACCTCATCCGTTAGTAAGGGGGCAAGCGCATTCAGCGCATCGGCGATGCCAGGATTTGCGTCTAGAGCTTCCTGACGAACGACGGGTGCAACTTGATAGGGCGGAAATAGCTGTTTGTCATCTTCGAGCAACACCAGGTCAAAAGCGGCAATTTCGCCATCAGTGCCGAATGCAACTGCGACATCGGCTTCGCCATCCACCAAAGCTTGATATCTCAGTCCTGGATCGACAGCCTTGTATTCAGCAAGCTCAAAATCACCGTATGCTTCCTTGATTCCTGGCAAACCGTCTTCGCGCGCCTCAAATTCTGGTGGGCCAATCATGACCAGTTCGCCTGCCTTAGCTGCCATGTCAGAAATTGTCTTGACCCCTAAAGAGTCGGAGGCTTTCTGGGTCATAGCGAGTGCCTGAGTGTTATTCATGGGGGAAGGCTCTAGCCAGACCAGGTCGAACTGTTCTTTGTAGCCCTCGGTAACGGACTGATAAACGGCTTCCTGGTCGCTGTTGACGGGCAATTTTAGGACTGTTAATAAACCTGTGCCTGTGTATTCTGGGTAGAGGTCAATCTGATTGCTCTCAAGGGCGGCTTGGGCGACGGGTGTTCCCCCTAGATTTAACTTACGTTCGACTTGAAGTCCAGCATTTTCTAGCACCAGAGCATACATTTCACCGATGATGAACTGCTCGGTAAAGTCCTTGGAACCCACTCTAATCGTTGCGGCATCGCCACCTTCTGCATCACCCCCTCCTCTACCTGTACAGGAGACGATGACGAATGCTGTGAACAGTGCCAGCAGGGGAAGTACCAGCAGACGACGAGTGAATTTCATAGCAGATCCCTCACCGAGGTAGGACGATAGACAGTTAACCGCAACATAATCTCACCCCGACATCATACCGAACTCCACCTAAAGTTAATAAGTCGTGAAAAGCACAATACATTTGTCACTTATTCAAATGTCTTTAGTACATACGTCTTAAGGTGAAAATTGAGAATTTTTGGAAACAAAATTCAATATCTCGTTAGGATTGAATTACAAAAGTAAACATTTGCGATCGCCATGAATACCTCCTCCTCTCTAATCTTGCGGCGACTGGCTACAATTCTTGCGGTTATTACCCTCACCCTAACGCTGCTGGCTGCTGTAACTGGCGTACTTTTAGCGTTTTACTACACTCCCACTGCGGGCGGCGCTTACAACTCTTTGGATGCGATCGCCACCGAGATTCCCAATGGCACTCTAATTCGCAGCCTGCACGACATCGGCGGCAATGGGCTAATTGGGGTAGCGCTGATTGAGTTGATTGTGCTGTTTTTGGGTCGGCGATCGCAGCCGAGCTGGTTCACTGCCTGGGTCAGCGGTATTGTACTGATTCTCACAGGAATTGGTCTGGGCTGGACGGCGATGATTCTAGACTGGTCGCAGGTTGGCTACTGGCGCTTTCAAATCGAGCTAGGCGCAATTGAGGCAATTCCCCGCATTGGCGGTCGGCTTAGAGATGTGTTGACGGGCGGCGGTGCGGTGAACACGACGACGGTACAGCACCTTTACACATTGCATAGCTACATTTTGGCGATCGCTGCCGTTATCCTGGCGATCGTTCATCTGGTCTCGCTGCTGTATGCTTCTAAACCTCGTCAACCCCTGGAAGAATCGTCTGATTCAGATTCTCTAGAAAATCTAGAAGTTTTGGGCAACGAATAATTGACGCCAAATGACAACGCTAGATGGCAAAGTGAATACACACGGTTGATTTGCAGCCAATATACTTGAACGATACTCAATAGGATTGGTTGGAAACCTTCAGATTTACGTTGCTCTACTAGGCTCCAATGCACCCCAAGTCGCTGAAGGTTACATTCGCTCTGGAGGCGGAAACAGTCGAAGAGGCAGTCGTTGTCCTCGGTGAGCGTTTCCTGCGTTCGACCAAGACGGGATGCCGGATTGTCAAGCAGGCAACCCACTTTAGCTTGGCTGAACTTTGCAAATCGCTGATCGAAGATTGGAAAAACGCCAAAATTGCCTACACCAAGGGTGAAGTGACGCTGGTTTTTAGTGGCGGTGAGCTAGACACCGAAGCAGATTTGCTGGTCTATTCTCCTGAGCAGGGCGATCGCTTCCTCTATTCCAAGCGCATTGCTTCATCTACTGCGACCTTAGAGCAAACTGTTGAACCGCAGATTATTAATACCCTCAGCCAGCATTTGCAAACGGTAAGCGCTGCCCTGGCTGAACTGGCGGCAAATCAGCGCTCCGTAGAAAGCAGGATGCAAGACCTGTCTGAACAGGTTGCCAACAATCAATCTGCTGCGGATGTTTCTGCTGAGGCTGCTCCTGCTGTAGGTATTAGTGAAATTCGGGAAGCGATCGCCCAAGCGCTCAAGGCTCAGACCAGGCAGCCTAAACCATTGGATGCGGGTGAGATTCAGAAGGCGATCGCCCAAGCGTTTCAAGCTCAGACTGACCAGCTAAAACCCGTAAATATTGGCGAGATTCAGGAAGCGATCGCTCAGGTACTCAAAACTCAGACTAATCAGTTTAACCCTGTCGGGGTTGGTGAGATTCAGGAAGTGATCGCCCAAGCGCTTCAAGCTCAGACTGACCAGCTAAAACCCGTAAATATCGGCGAGATTCGGGAGGCGATCGCACAGTCCCTCAAAATCCACGCTGCTCTGTCTAAACAGCAGCTTGAAGAGGCGATCGCTCAATCGCTCAAAGCCCAAACCGATCAGTTTAAGCAGCAGCTTCAGGTGGCTCTAGACGCGCAGGCAGCCTATTTTGTCAAAATTCTCTCTAGCCAACTAAGCTCAACGGCTCTGCACTTTAGCGAGCGGGTAGACAGCTTGCAAAACCAATTAACTGAATTGGCGGCTCAAGTTGCGGAATTAAGGACATCGGGGCAGGCTGAACTACCTCCTCCGCCCCAGACCGAAGCCGAATGGCTAAAGCGCTTTAAGGAAACTTGGGGAACGGTGGGTGACTACGAGCAATATAGCTCTAGCCATCGTGAAGCCAATGCAGAAACGCCGCTCTACTGTATCCCTGACTGGATTGCACTATGTGAACTAGATTGGGCCTGTCAGCTCAACCCAACCTTGGCTCGTCTGCAAACTTTGATCTACGGTGAAAACGGTATCGGTTATGAAGTGGCAGATATTTTGCAGCAGTTTGGCTGTCACGTCGATCCTCAAACGGGTGAACGTTATTACATCTACCATCAAGGCGGTTTTAATGCTTCCGAAGCGCTGTGGCAGTTTGTCAACAACCCGCAGTACTCCTGGTTGCCAGAATTAAAACGGCTGTGGCAAGGATTGGGCGATCGCCAACACGAAATTTTCAGGCTGTTTGGTTGGGAGCAAGAGGCGATCGCAGCCCTGGAGAGTATTAGCGATCGCACCTACCAGGAGCGGCAGGCTTACGACCCTTGGACTTCCCAGAAGAAAACTAGGGATACGCTAAGCGACTACCTAACCCTGCTGAATCTCGGCCCATTTACACCCATTACCTTTGAGTCAATCAAGAGAGCTTACAAACAGGCAATGAAAGTTGCCCATCCGGACGCTGGCGGCAGCAAAGAGCAAGCCCAGCGGGTAAACGAGGCCTACGCCGCTATCCTGGCTCACTATTTCCCAGAAGCAACCTGATTCCGGCGGCTCTAGTTTTTGACCTCGAGCTTATTTACTCGCCTTACTGGTTCCGTTGGATGCAGGGGTGGAATCTGCTGAAGACAAAGCTTTGTCTAGCACTGTACGGGCTTCCTCAGCCTGGGTACGAGCTTCGCGGTAGCGCACATTAGCTTGAGCAAAAGTTTTGAGAACCTTGAAGCCTTCCTTGAGGCTCTCTAGCTCTGCTTCATCAACCGCCTCATCGGTAAACAAGGTGTCAATTTGGGCGCGCACCTTCATTGCCTCAGAACGAGAGGTTTGCACCTTGAGTTTGAGAGTTGCGAGGTTACTAAGAACTTGCACTGCCTGAGTTACGGCATCTTCATCATCAGTCGTCACGGGTTTTTGCTCTTTAACTTCAATAAACTGTTGTGGACTAAATCCATCTGACAAATCAGTTGGCAGTTCACCCGACTCCATCAATTCCAGCAGTTGATCCATCGCTTTATCACGAGCTTTAGATGAATCTTTACCAGGAACGGTCAAAATTACTTCAGGACTCTGGGCTAACGTGTATTGAACCATAATTTTGAGATAGTACTTTTGTACTGATTCTAATCCCTGGCGCGTTGAAAAAGCAGCAAAATAGCGAACTTTTTTGTCCAGACCCTAACGGTTGCTTAATATAGCAGTTCTCAACCGCTCAAAGCGCAATTCTCAAATTTTTGTCGTTTGTCCGGGGTTTACGGACAAGACCGGTGAGCGAAATAAATTAAGCTTTGCCGCTTCCCATGAGATACAGCAATGCCATCCGAACGGCAACGCCACTTGTGACCTGCTGGGGAATCAGGCTGATTTTGGGGTCATCCATTAGCTCAGAGCTGATTTCTACGCCCCGGTTAGTCGGTCCGGGGTGTAGCACTTTGACGTTGGGTTTACAAAGTTTGAGGCGATCGCTAGTAACCCCAAACTGCTGATGATATTCCCGAAGGCTGGGCAACAGATGTTGGGTCATGCGCTCCTTCTGTAGTCGCAGGGTCATGACGAAATCTGCATCTTCCAAAGCGGGATCGAGATCCCAGTGGAGGAAGAGTTTGCCGGGGGAAGGATGAGGAATGAGGGATGGGGAATGAGAAGTGGGGGGTTGGCGATCGCGGGATGCGGTGTACTGTTCAAATAACTTAGGCAGCAGGGTGGGTGGTCCAGCCAGGTGAACTTCAGCTCCGCTGGCAGTGAGGCTCCAGATGTTAGAGCGAGCTACGCGGGAGTGCAAAATGTCGCCCACGATCGCCACTTTTTTCCCTTCCAGCAGCGAAAAACTGGGATAGTCCGGGTCGAGGGCAGAGCAGATGGTAAACAGGTCAAGCAGCGCTTGGGAAGGATGTTCGTGCTGACCGTCTCCGGCATTGAGAACGCCGACGTTGGAGTTGAGCCGATCCATTTCGGTGGCGATCGCCTGGGGTACGCCTGCTTCGCGATGCCGGATCACCATCAGGTCGGTGCCCATTGCCAAATAGGTTTTGGCAGTGTCCAGGATCGTTTCCCCTTTCGTTAATGAAGAGCTACCAGGGGTGAAGTTGAGGGTATCGGCTGAAAGCCTTTTGGCGGCAAGCTCAAAGCTGCTGCGGGTGCGGGTTGAAGGCTCAAAAAATAGATTGGCTACGACCTGTCCTTGTAGAGTGGGTACTTTCTTGGTGCGGCGCGATAGCACCTCCCGAAAGCTAGCAGCAGTCCGCAAGACAGTGTCGTATTCCTCTGTGGTGAAGTCAGCCAGGGAGATAATGTGGCGACGAGTCCAGGTGGTGGTAGACATGAGGGGCACTTCGTCTGAAGTGGAGAGGGTCTGAAGTAGGGAAGTCACAGCAGAAAAGCTCATCGAAAGGACTGCTGGGCTGCCAAATGTTATGGTGCCTCAAATAACGGTCTTCGGTACAGATTCTCAAAAATCCGCATACTTGCTGTTAAGAGTTTCTAAAACCCAAAGAACCTTCACACTTCCCAAGGAAAGTATGAAGGTTCTTGGTTCTTGTTTCCTCGTTACAGAGCTGCTCCTCGCTACAAGGCTCTGCCTTGTCATGCTAGGTCAGAGGCTCTGCCTCTATGTGGCTGTCACGAGGCAGAGCCTCGCTGTGGGCATTCCCAGGACCTGCCTGGGAACAAGGTTAACGAGGTTACTTGTAGGATTACAGAACTCCGACTGGGTTCTGAACTGCCTGGTGCTGAGGTTGAATTTGGATTTGACCGTCATCGTCGATGTCGGCGATCGCCACATCTCCATCTCCAATCCGTCCTGCCAACATCGCTTCTGCCAGATTGTCTTCAAGCAATCGGGCGATCGCTCGCCGCAGTGGACGTGCCCCATATGCAGGGCTGTAGCCTTCAGCCACTAAGCGCTCCTTAAAAGCTTCTGTCACTTCTAGAGCGATTCCCTGTTCGCCCAGACGAGTCGAAACTTCGCGCAGCATGATGTCTGAAATCTGCTTCACTTCCTCGCGGTTAAGCTGACGGAAGACGATGATTTCATCCAAGCGGTTGAGCAATTCAGGGCGGAAGTATTGCTTTAGCTCTTCGTTGACGAGCGATCGCACCCGGTTGTACTGAGATGCAGCCGCTGTATCGCCAGAGAACTCAAAGCCCAGACCACCACCGCCTTTCTCGATCACTCTAGAGCCAATGTTGGAAGTCATGATCAGCAGCGTATTCTTGAAGCTGACTGTGCGACCTTTAGCATCGGTCAGGCGACCATCTTCTAACAGTTGCAGCAGCATGTTGAAGACATCGGGGTGCGCCTTCTCAATTTCGTCAAGCAGAATGACGGTGTAAGGCTTGCGACGCACTGCTTCGGTCAACTGTCCGCCTTCGTCATAGCCAACGTAGCCAGGAGGCGAACCAATCAGCTTGGAGACGGTGTGTGACTCCATGTACTCCGACATATCCAGGCGAATCATTGCCTCTTCAGAGCCAAATACGCTGGCTGCTAGAGCTTTAGCCAATTCAGTTTTACCAACGCCGGTCGGCCCGGAGAAGATTAAGCTGGCAATCGGACGGTCAGGGCTGCTTAGCCTGACGCGCGATCGCCGCACCGCACGAGCTAGTGCCGTCACGGCTTCCTCTTGACCCACGACTCGCTCATGCAAAGTTGCTTCTAAATGCATCAGCGAAGCAGATTCCGACTCAGTCAGTTTACTCACTGGAATGCTTGTCCAGGAAGCTACGATCTGAGCAATATCCTCTTCAGTGACAGAAGGCTTCTGTTGAACAACTGAACCTTGCTGCTCTGCATCCCGAAGCTGCTTGATTTGAGCCTCAAGTGCCATCTCGCGATCGCGCAGTTTCCCAGCTTGGTCAAAGTCCTGATCTGTGACGGCGATCTTTTTCTCCTCAGTCACCTGACTCAATTCCCGCTTCAGATCCCGAATCGGAGACTGACGTGAATGTCTCAGGTGAATCATCGAACCTGCTTCGTCGATCAGGTCGATCGCCTTATCAGGTAAGAAGCGATCGGAGATGTAGCGGTCAGCTAGCTTAGCTGCTGCTTCCAGGGCTTCATCTGTGATCGTCAAACGGTGGTGTTGCTCATACTGTGGACGCAATCCTCGCAGAATGGCGATCGCCTCATCGACACTCGGCTCACCCACCATTACAGGCTGAAACCGTCGCTCTAGCGCTGCATCTCGCTCAATGTGCTTGCGGTATTCGTCTAATGTAGTCGCACCGATACACTGCATCTCGCCCCGTGCTAAAGCAGGTTTGAGCATATTGGCAGCATCCATGCCGCCCTCGTTTGAGCCTGCGCCAACTAGAGTATGAATCTCGTCGATCACGAGAATCACGTCATCGGACTCGCGTACTTCGCTGATGATTTGCGTCATCCGCTCCTCAAAGTCACCGCGAAAACGAGTTCCGGCTAATATCGAACCCATATCCAGGCTAATCACCTGCTTGTCGTACAGCGTTGGGGGAACGTTCTGATCCGCGATGCGCTGGGCAAGTCCTTCGGCGAGCGCCGTCTTGCCCACGCCCGGTTCACCTACCAGCACCGGATTATTCTTTGTGCGGCGACCCAAAATCTGGATCACCCGCTCCAGTTCACGCTCACGACCGACCATCGGGTCAAGCTTGCCCTCAACCGCCATTTGCGTCAGGTTTGTACCAAACTCTTCCAGCGCTCCTGACTTGCGGTTAGAGCGGTTAGCTGCCGAACGACCTTGCCCTCCGGCTGCGACGGGCGAAACTTCACTCAGCACCCGAATAATTTGAGTACGAATCTTGTCCAGGTCAAGCCCCAGATTTTGCAGCACTTTAGCGGCCACATTGTCTTTGTCCTGCACTAGACTCAACAGCATGTGGGCTGGCCCAACCGAGGGGTTACCCATCTGTCGCGCTTGCTGCACGGCTCCTTCCAAAATCTGCTTGGTCTTAGGCGTAAATGGCAACTCTGCTGGAATAAAGCCAGAACCACGACCAATCAGTTTCTCGACTTCAGTATGAGCATCCTCATAGGTAACGCCCATTTCAATTAAAACGGTTGCGCCTGCGCTGGTCGCTTCTTTAATCACGCCCAGCAAAATTTGCTCTGTGCCGACAAAGTTGTGTCCCATGCGTCGCGCTTCTTCCTGGGACAACATGATGACGGCGATCGCCTTGTCATTGAAATATTCAAACATTTGCGTAAAGCCTCACTAAAAATAATTGCACTAGCCACAAACACGCTGAGTCAGTCGAGCCAGATAGCAGTCTTGGTCATAGCTAGAAACCCGCTCAGCGTATTCAACCTGCTGACCCATCAGCGACTCAGCCAGTGCATGAAACTTGGGGAACCAGTTACGGAAATGAATCGGTTTAGACGGTTCCAGAAAATAAGCTTGAGTCTTGAGAAGGGCTGCAACCACACAACCCGCAATGAATCGGTAAATAGAACATCGCAGCCACCTCGCTCTATAAACATTTGTGTAGCTCATGTCTACTAATGTATCGCTGCAAGCAGGTTTTGCCGGGATGGAAAACCGAAGTAAAACAGGTGTAGATTCAGTACTATGAGGTTTTTTGCAGAGGCAAAAACTCAACCTGCAAACCGTCCTTTGGACGTGGAGTAGGAATTGTAGCCATGTCTAGGTCTTGATCGGGCAACAATTCCCAGCTATAGTGCCGCGCTAAGTGAACTGCAAATAGCTTCATCTCCAGTCGCGCAAATTCTTTGCCGATGCACTCTCGAATGCCGCCACCAAAAGGCACGTAGCCATATTTCTGTTCTTCCAGAGAAGCAGTGCGCTCTGGGTTGAAGCGCTCTGGGTCAAATCGATCAGGGTCAGGATAAGCTGCTTCGTCCTTGTGGGTTGGGCCAATTTGATACAGCACATTCCACCCACTGGGAATGCAGAAGCCATTATATTCACAGGTTTGCAGCACTTCCCGAAAACCACCGCCTACAGGAGAAATCAGGCGCAAAACCTCTTTGAGGACTTGTTCCAGATAGCTCATTTGCTTTAACTGCTCCAGCGTGATCGGTGCATCCCAGGGAAACTTCTGCTGTTCTTGCCGCACTCGCTCAAAGATTTGAGGATGCTGTGCCATCAGCAGGCAAAAGGAGGCGATCGCCGAAGTCAAAGTCTCGTGTCCGGCAAACAGCAGCAGCAAGATCTGGTCTTTCAGTTCTTCCAAAGTGAGGCGATCGCCCCCTTCATCTCGCGCCTGAATCAGCAGTCCCAACGCATCATCACCCGGATCGGGAGACTGCTGGCGATCGCGAATGATCGACTCTAGCTCCTGTAGCATCTGATCTCTTGCCCGCAGCGCCCGCCCAAATCGCGTCCAGGGAAAGTTTAGCGGCAGCGAAAACAGCCCCTCACACCACACCTCAAACAAACGACCCAATCGAGTTTCAGAACCTGCATCGAAGCCAACTAGCAGCTTACAGGCAATATCAAATGTGTAGTTTCGCAGTTCTGGATACCAGGTCAGCGATCGCTGCTCTTCCCAGCTTCTCAAGTAGCGCTGAGTGATGTCTTCCATCGCCGCAATGTATCCCGACAGCGCTCTGGGTAGAAAAGCTTGAGCCAAAAGTTTGCGCCGTGACTGATGGGTACCCCCCGTTTGTAGTGCTAGAGAAAGCGGACCTAAAAGCGCCTTCGTGCTCGGCGGCCAGGTCACAACAAAATACTGATTCTCATGAGTCAGAACAAACCGATTTGCCTCTGACCCACGCATAAAGATGGTCGGTTTTCCCAGCAGGCGAGTTTTGAAGACTGCCCCGTATTGCTGATGTCGCTTTTGAGCGAAGTTGCGATCGCCAAAAAAACTCAACGTTTCGCCCAATATAGGCAAACCATAGCGCCCCGGAGGCAAAGTGGTTGAACCCTTAGTCATTGTTATTCGTCATCATCAGCACTACAAGCAGGCACTTCTGCTTTCTTTAGCTTGACTGATGGATTAGACAAAAGCTACTGCCCCCTTACCTCTGCTGCAAAAATAAAAAACCTCTGGCGCGAAGCCAGAGGTTAAATCAGGGTGCATCTACCATTCCTCTATTCCAGTTGGTCCCCTGCGATCAGGAAAATTCCCAAAAGAATTTTTCGCCAAAGTTTTCAACCACCACTTCAACTCGGCTTCATCCAAATTTTGTTTGCTGAACCCACTTATTACAGTGTTGCGCTTATCTAACAAGCTCCGGCTTTATTTCAGTACCACTTAGGCATTTAATTTGCTTGAATAATTCTTTGGCAAGGTAGTAGATATACGGCTATTTAGCGATTTTTCAATTCATTGATTACATAGCAATTAAGCAAAAAAATAATTTCTCACTCGTACTTAAACTTATGTGTAGAGAAATTCCGTGAACATACGGGGCGACAAATTTTGACAGTTGAGCAAAGTCATTTAGCGGGACACCTTAAGAATCTCGGCAGAAAACTGCGTCTAAATCTCAGAAACTATCATCTGGATTAAATTCTTTATCCTGCTTAACCTTTGGAAACTTAAAGATAGCTAAATAAATAAACAATGCATTTGTTGCTATTCCTCTGCTTTCAACCGTTTCAGCAATTCCTGCAATCAACCGGAAACCTGGGGTAAACATTTAGCCATAGTTGTTTATATTGCTTAAGTAAATTCAAAGCTGGTTAAGCTCTAAGCTTGACAGTTTGATTCTGCTCAAAACCGTTTAAAGAATAGAATCTCTTAACTTTTGAACGTGAGATCAGGCATTGAGCTGATAAATTTCGCTTTTTTGGAATTAATCGAAAAGTAGGTATTCACCCCGTCCCCCTGCTAAGTCCTAGTTGCTAAAAAGATGCTGATGAACGACATCACTTCCACCTCGATTAAGGAGCTTAGCGTTATGGCTTTAGAGCCACATGCATTCATGAACAAAATGGCCACCCGAATTGGTTTCACCCCTGAGGATAGAGCGTTGCTTCAAGCCAACGCAGAGTGGGGTCTAAAAGTTGCACCAGAAATGGCTGACCATTTCTATGCCTACTTAGGTCGTGATGCCGAGATGAGTACAATCCTCAATGCATCTGAGGGTAGGATCCATCGTTTGCGTGAAACTTTTGTGCAGTGGTTCCACGAAATGTTTACAGGGATGGATGAGTGGGGGAATGCTTATGCCGATCGCCGCTGGCGGATTGGCTTAGTTCACGTTCAAATCGGCATCGGACCTCAGCACGTTGTTCCGGCAATGGCAACCGTTGTTCAGGAATTCGGTAAGCGGCGCGTAGCAGACGGAATGTCTGATGCAGTGCAAGAATCCCTCGGTCGTATTTGCATGATTGACCTGGCATTTATCGAACAGGCTTACGTCGAAGTCTCCTCTGCTGCCGTTCTCAAAGAAACAGGCTGGACTGAAGGGCTGTTTAAGCGACTCATTGCTACGGGTGCTCATGCAATGTAGTTTTGCCCGTTCCAAAACCGACTTCCCTAGCTAATTTCACCTGTTTGAATCTGACCACCTACCAAAGAATTGAAAAGGATTTCATCATGGCTATCAGTACTGAAAAACTCAGCGGCATTCTGCAAAATTTTGTCACTTCTACCAATGACGTTCAGGGCGCAGCAGTGGTTACACCGGATGGTTTGCCCCTAGCAACCAGCCTGCCCGGAGCAATGGACGAAGAACGCGTATCGGCAATGTCTGCTGCGATGTTGTCTCTGGGCGAACGCATTGGTAATGAGTTGGCTAGAGGCACGATTGATCGCATTTACGTAGAGGGCAACCAGGGCTATGGCGTTCTAACGAGTTGCGGTGAAGATGCAGTTTTCTTGGTGTTGGCAAATCAGTCTGCTAAGCAAGGTTTGCTGATGCTTGAAATCAAGCGCGCCCTGACAGAGCTAAAGCTGGTTCTGATGTAATGGTCTCTCGGTTCATTTTCCCGTTCACCCTTCTACCGAGTGAGGCTTAATGGAAATCATGCGCCTGGTAGTAACCGGACCTGTGGGGGCCGGAAAGTCTACCTTCATTCGTTCGGTCAGCGAGATCGAGGTTGTTGACACTGACCGTCGAGCTACGGACGAAACTTTAATGCTAAAGAAAAGGACAACCGTTGCCTTCGACTTTGGGCGATTACAGTTTGGGCCGGAAATGGCGCTGCATCTTTACGGAACACCAGGGCAGTCCCGCTTTGACTTCATGTGGGACATTCTAATCCGCAAGTCCCACGCCTACATCCTGCTGGTGGCGGCTCACCGACCTCACGAGTTTCGGTCAGCCCGCCGCATCCTGGGGTTCATGAAGCAGCGATCGCAAGTTCCTATGATCATTGGTCTTACCCACACAGACTGTCCAGGAGCATGGGATGCAGAAAATATTGCCATTGCTTTGGGATATTTAGATGCAAACAGATGCCCTCCCATCATCACGGTGAACCCTAACCAATCTGCCTCGGTTGCTGAAGCTGTGATTGCGCTGGTACAGCATTCGATGCAAGGTTGCTTGGTTTAGCCTTGCCAAATTTAGCAGTCAAATTTAGCAGTCATATCAGCAGGAGTAGGGTGGGTACGACCCACCCTCACCGACTGTTAAACGGTTAGGCATGAATAGATTGGTTCACGATTCTGACAATTTTTAGGGCTTATTGAGAGGTAAGCAGGCAGTATGGCAATTACCGGATACCTGGCAGAGTTTTCTCTTGCAGAAATGTTTCAATTTTTGGAGCAGGGATGTAAGACAGGTTTGTTAAACATTTGTGCCTTGACTGGTTCTGGTGTAGAAGGACAGAAAAATCACTACATCTGGTTTAACCAGGGGCGAATTGTGGCGGCGGCTAGCTCCCTCAATCAGCAAGGATTAGTGACGATGATTGGACAGCGGGGATGGTTAGGCGATCGCGCCGCCTCTCGGTTGTCCCAAACTTGCACAATTGGTACCCCAATGGGGCTTTGCCTCAAAGCTCAGGGAGCGTTGACGGCTGAACAGCTAAAGCTGCTGTTTTATTCTCAAGTCATGCGTCAGGTTTGTGCGTTGTTTGAGTTGGGGGACGGTTGGTTTCAGTTTGACCCTAAAGTTCCTTTGCCCGCAGCAGAGATGACTGGACTGAGCGCTCCTGCAACTGAGGTAACACTAGCAGGCTTACGAGCACTGAAAGACTGGTCAGCATTAGCAGATAAACTACCCGACTCTACTTCAGCTTTGATCAGCATTATTGACGGCAAACCTCAACTTCGGCTAAATCAGGTGGAATGGCAGGTTTGGGAATTTACGAGTGGCTCTGTCTCGCTAAGTGCGATCGCCAGTCAGCTCCGGCTACCGGTCGAGAAGATTCAGCAAGTTGCCTTCCGGTTAGTTGTGTCTGCCCTGGCAGAAGAAATTCCGCTGATCGCAGAACCTATCTCGCTTACCCCGGAGACAGAACCCGCAGAACTCAGCGTCGCTCCCACAGAGGCATCTGCTGTGAGCCAATCCTTTCTACAAAACCTGGTTGGATTCCTCAGAGGCAAGGTTTAGCACTGAAACTGACTGATTTCTAGCAAAATTAACTTCAACACCCAAAAGAGTACCCAAGAAGGTAATGCGGAAGACTAAAGAATAGGTATTACTTAATTCATGCTGACAGTGAGTAAGTTACACTCCTTACTTCTTAAGCTGAAGAAAATCTGTAGTGTCCTGTAAACTTGTCTACTGATCCGTGTTAAGCATTTATCACCCCTGGATAAGCCCATGAGAGGAGAAACAATGATGGGATTGCTGTTAGCCATTTTGGAATTTCTGGAGTTCTTAGCTTCGCCAGTTGGTTTAACAGTCAGCCTTTGGATCAGTTTTTACTTTGTGCTCGTGCAAGTTTTAAGTTTTAATGTCCTGCTGGCTGTATTGGTGCCCGCAATTCCAATGATTGATTTGTATTTTTTATTGAAGCGATTAGAGTATTAATGAGTGTTGCTAAACATCACGTCGTCTTAAGTGATAAATAGAATCCCAAGCAAAATTAGTAAAACATATACTAGCTGACTAAATATTGCTTTTGGAATTTTTTTGCTAATTATTTCACCTGCCCAAGCACCTACAAAAATAGCCGGAAGAGAGTAAGCATAAAGTTGCAAAACTTGCGGTGTCCATAGTCCTGCTAATCCATGACTTGCAACAATAACCCAGTTCGTTAACAGGAAGTAGCCTTGCAGATTGATTCGAAAATAATCGGGTTCCCATCTTTGCAAGGTTCCGTAAATGACAATGATTGCTCCACTCGTGTTGTATGCACTGCCAAATGCTCCTGCAATAAAGCCAAAAATAACTGCTAATGCTGGATGGCGTGTCTGAGGTAGAGATAATCCCAATAGTTGGTAGAGCCCATAGAGAATTAACAGAATTCCTAATAGCGATTTAGCTAAGTCCTCTGAAGCAAAACGTAGTAGAACTAAGCCAAATGGAATGCCGAGAAATGTTGAAAGAATGAGCTGCCACAGTCGGCGTAAATCTAATGTGCGCCATTCATTGATCAGAAGAACTAGCGAGATAGTTGAACCCATCAAAGCGACGAGCGGTGTTGCAGTTTTTAGTCCAACCAGAAGAATCAGAAAAGGCATTGCAATCAGCGCATCGCCAAAACCAATTGCAGACCGAGTAAATGTTGCAAGAAAGAGGATGCTAGCAATAGTTAAGAGTGAGAGCATTTTTACTAAAATGCTCTCACTTTGCTAATAAATCACAAACTGCTTGAGCCGTTGCGGGAGCAAGCAATACGCCGTTGCGATAATGCCCTGTCGCGAGTAGAACGTTAGTGTATCCTGGTAGCGGTTCGATGATAGGCGCGGGACGACCGTATGGGCGAGGACGCAACCCTGACCAGGTTTTGAGAATTTTGGCTTGAGATAAAGCTGGACAGAGGGCGATCGCCCCCTCTAACACCGCATCCAGTTGAGCAGAATCAGCACTAACTTCCCCCGCATCATTAGGAAATTCAACCGTTGCGCCAACCCAATACTGTTCGTTGCCGAGCGGCACGAGGTGAATGTCATCGCCTGTAATCACGGGTTGAAAGTTGCGATCGCCCAGCGGATTCTCTAGCTGCAACTGTAAAGCCTGCCCTAAAACAGGACGAATATCAACGGGTTGAATCCCAGCTTGGGTAAGCAGCGTTGAGCCTAACCCAGCCGCAATCACAACCCAGTCGGCGGAGAAATTTCCTGCTGTTGTCTGAACCTGTTGACAAGTTTGTGATTCATCTGCCGTAGATTTCAATCCCAGCACTTGAGCGTCAAAGTGAAAGGTAACGCCCTTCGTCCGCGCTGCTTTGACCAAGGCTAACGTTAGTGTAGTGGGATCAACCTGCCGATCCTGGGGAGAATAAATTGCTGCCAGTACTTTCTCTGGATTAATTTGGGGACAGCAACGGAGTTTTTCTCTGTCCCAAATTTCTAATTGCCAGCCTTGCGTTTGGCGGGTTTCAGCTAATTGCTGCCACCGGGGTAAGGTTTCAACGTCAAAGCAGAGCATCAAAATGCCCTGCCGATTGTAAGGGATAGGTTGTTGGGCGATCGCCTCCAGTTCAGGAATCAGTGTCTCATAGCGCTGAATGCTGGACTGACGCATTCTCCAGGCATTTCCCTTAACTTTTTGGCTGATCGCACCCATGAGGACGCCCAATGCTGCACCTGTAGCGGCTTGAGCCGGGGGCTGACGATCTAACACGGTGATAGACAGATCGGGAATTTGGCTTAGCTCATAGGCGATCGCCGCCCCCACGACTCCACAGCCAACTACCACAACATGGGTCATTGAACTGTGTTAACAAAAGCCGATGGCATAAAGGCTACGGGCTGCTCAGACGCTGGAACAAGCTTCAGGAAAGTTTCAAAATCTGCCAGTGCGCCATTGTAATTACTCAAAGCTTTGCGGTTATCTCGCGCTTTGGCTGCTTCGTCGATTGCGATCAGGTGTTCAAACACTTCCTGGGCTGCAGCACGAGCTTCTGGCTGCACTTTGGGATCTAAGCTACGGGCTAGATTACCCATTCTGAAACGCAACTCACCCAAGGGTCCGTGGATGAAGGTTTCAACATCTCGCCAGCGTTGAGCCTGAACCAGAGGTGGAATTTCCAAGAGGCGATCGCGCAACTCCTGCACGTCAGCAGAATATCGCTCAATCTGAGCAAGTTGAGCCTCGGTGTAGGTCGGCGCTGCCGTTGTTGCGGGGCTGCTGCAACTGACAAGGAAAGCGGCAATGCCTGCCAAAACAAAAGCCAGAATAGATCGGTAACGTATCATAGCTTCCTAATTTTTAACATCAAACAACCAAGCCACCATTCTTTCGTAAGTCGATAGCTTGCTGCCTTTGTGAAGAAATATATCTCAAAATGATGAATAGTTTATAGCTCAGAAGTCAGAGGTTAGCAATCATTGATCAACTTATGAGCCTAAACTACCCCCCAAACTACCCATTGTGAGTAGCAAGATGCCTACTTGATTTGAACAGACAACACGCCCATATCACAGCAGATTGAGAAGAAGTTGTGCCTCTAAACAACCTGTCGCCGTAGGAAGGGGAGCAATACTTCACTCACTTTTTCATGCCAATCTTCTTGGGGATAATGGCCCACTTCTTCGAGTTGTACCAGGTCGGCAGAGGGAACGATTTTTGTAAAGGCTTCGGCAATGCTTAATGGCAACCAGGGGTCTTTGATGCCCCAGGCAAGCAAGGTAGGCTGCTTCCAGTTGGAGAAACCGGACTGAATTTCGGCTGTTGCTTGCTGAAGTTTGAGGTTTTGGACGACAGCGAAGAGCGATCGCCCCGCATCAGAGCTTTTCAAGAACGGACGGCGATAAACGTCCAGGTCTTCATCCTCAACTCGATAGCCGCCACCTCCTTCTAGAGTTCGATCGACCAGGAGCGGATCTTGAGTCAGCATTTCACCTGCTAAAGGCAGTCCCAATTGCTTGATTTTCCAGGGTAGTTTGGCGGTAGTTGTGATAGGAGCATTCAAAATCGCCAATCGCTCAATCTGGTCAGGATGGCGCAGTGCATATTGCAAACCAACAGATCCTAAAAATCCCTGAACGACGAGGGAAAATCGCTCGATTTCTAAAGCCTTGAAGAATTCTCCCAGTGCTTCGATGTAGGCATCAGATGTGTAGGCAAATTTGCGCCTGTCGGGCTTGGCAGACAAGCCAAAGCCAATCCAGTCGGGGGCGATCGCCTGAAACCCATAATCTGCCAGAGCCGGTAAAATGTGTCGCCAACCATAGCTCTGCGAGGGCAATCCATGCAGCAGCACAACAGGAACCTGCTTGGTTGAATTCACAGGGTCAGATGCACGGTAAAACCACTCCAGGTTTCCTGCTTCAATTCGATTCTCTGTTGTCTCCGCCATTTGCTTTAACTAACCCAGACTATTTAACCTGAGAATCTCGTTTCAGGTGTTGTCTGAGCTTACTGCTGAGGGGGGCTTTGATCAAGCAAACCAGGAGGAGCGTTACGCGAATTGCCTTATCAGATTTGTAGCTTTGATTAGCAATGCCTGAAAGTATTGATTTTTTGACATGATCTACATTTTGTAGTCTTTGTTACAGAAAATTGTGCTATAGTTCTTATGTACAGAATTTTTAGATACTAAATTACAGAGGTTTTTATATGACTGCACAAGATCGAGCTCGTGCCTTAATGATGCGCCACCATCATCTGGTCAAGCAGCGTCAACAGTCTATGCTTGGACGGACGGCGGCTGAAGTGGGACTACCGCCTGAATCAGCTGAATATTGGAACCACATTCAAGGGCAACCTCATCCCACATTCCGAGCCAACTACGATCGCAGCCATGCTTCCTTTAGCTGAGGCCGTTAGACGCTGGGTCAGTTAGGTTAGGTATCGTTTCAGTTTAATTAATTTAAAATGAGTGAGTTTGGGCGTAGGAGCATTGCTTCTGCGCCCAAACTTATTGAGTAAGGGTTGAGCAGAGTTGACCTCGCTGTGTCAAACTGCAAACCTCCCTAGCTCCTAAACCGCAGACTGACGTAAACTAGGCTGCACGTTTATCGTGTGAGTTGAATTTTCGATTCCCGAACATCCTTAGTAGATACAGGAGAAACTATGACTCGCGCAATTATGGAAACTGAGAAGGGCACTATCCATCTCAACCTGTTCGACCAGGATGCGCCCAACACAGTTCAAAATTTTGTTGACCTGGCAGAAAAAGGGTTTTATGACGGACTAACATTCCATCGCGTTATTCCCAACTTTATGGTTCAAGGAGGGTGCCCTCAGGGAACGGGGACAGGCGGTCCCGGATACAAAATTAAATGCGAAATCAATCAAAATAAGCATTTAGCCGGAACGTTGTCGATGGCTCATGCAGGACGAGATACGGGCGGCAGTCAATTCTTTATTTGCCACTCGCCTCAGCCTCACCTTGATGGAGTTCACACCACTTTTGGACAAACTGAGGACATGGATGTTGTGAATGCGATTCGTAAAGGCGACAAAATCTTGTCGCTCAAGATCGAGAAATAAGTTTAGGAGAGGGATTTTTGCAGTTAGAAAACTAGTTTTCTAACTGCAAAAATCCCTCTCCATCCAGCAACGCCTAACTAACAGGGAGACTAGCGATGGCTGATTGGCATGAAATTTCGGGGGGGGTGACGGCTCCGAAAGGCTTTCGGGCGGCGGGAATTGCGGCTGGGCTGAAGCCGTCTGGCGCGGCGGATTTAGCGCTGATCTTGTCGGATGTGGAGGCGATCGCCGCTGGAGTATTCACCACTACTCAAGTCAGAGCAGCTTGCGTCGATTATTGCCGTCAGCGTCTCCAGACCAAGGGCAGCGCTCGTGCCATTCTCTGTAATGCGGGTCAGGCAAATGCAGCAACGGGAGCGCAGGGCTGGTCTGATGCTCAGGAAAGTGCTCAACTGTTAGCTGAGGCATTGGGGATCGCACCGGAAGCGGTGCTGATTGCTTCAACGGGGGTGATTGGTCAGCGAATTAAGATGGATGGGCTACGGGCAGGCGTTCCTAAGCTGGTGGCTGCGGCTTCAGAGGATGGATCGGATCAGGCTGCTAAAGCGATCATGACTACCGATTTGGTGCCAAAGACCATTGCTTTAGAGACGATGTTGGGCGATCGCCCCGTCCGCATTGGCGGCATTTGCAAAGGGTCTGGGATGATTCACCCCAACATGGCGACGCTGTTGGCGTTTGTCACCTGTGATGCGGCGATCGCCCCTCCTTTGTGGCAGGACATGCTCAGCCGTGCTGCTGACAAAAGTTTTAACCAAATTACTGTAGATGGCGATACCAGCACCAACGATACGCTGCTGGCATTAGCGAACGGGCAATCTCGTACTCCTGCAATTACTGAAATGGGGGCAGATGCCGAAAAGCTAGAAGCAATGCTGACTGAGGTGTGTGTGCATTTGGCAAAGGCGATCGCCCGTGATGGGGAAGGAGCGACCTGTTTGGTTGAAGTGCGAGTTGAGGGGGCAAACGATGATCAGTCTGCTCGCCAAATTGCTCGAACGATTTGCGGTTCTTCGCTAGTCAAATCTGCCATTTTTGGACGCGATCCCAACTGGGGCAGAATAGCTGCTGCTGCTGGACGGGCGGGTGTTCCGTTCGAGCAAGATGATCTGAAGGTGCGGCTAGGTAACTTCCTACTTATGGAGCATGGTCAACCGCTTGAATTTGATCGCGCTGCTGCTAGCGCTTACCTGAAACAGGCAGCAGCAGGGGAATACTTAAAGACAGATACAGTTCTAATTTCAGTCAGTGTAGGGACTGGGCACGGATCGGGAGTAGCTTGGGGCTGCGATCTTAGCTACGACTACGTCAAAATCAACGCTGAATATACAACCTGAACTTGAACCAAGTTAGGTGATGGGCAACAGACCTGAATGGGCGATGGGCAACAACTATCTTTCGGTAGAAAATAAACGAAGAGTAATAGGCACAGCCCTGAACATGCGTTAATTTTCTACAAAGTATTGCAGAAGCTCTACTTAAGGTAGAAGGCAGGTTTTGTCTCGGTACACTAAAGCTATTTCTCGCCTTTTAGCTAACTTTCTTTTCAAATATGGATCTACAAGCGATCGCCAGGGGACAAGCAACTTACCCGATCAACAGCGTTCAACAAGACCGTGCTCTTGTTCAGTCTCTCCAACTGTCGCTCAACAAAATGGGTTTTTCAGCCGGAAGCGCTGACGGCATCTGGGGATCACAAACGGGTTCAGCCTACCGCTCTTTTGCCGATTATTATGGGTTTCGAGCAGATGAGCTTTCGCCCAAAGCGGCTTATTTTATCGTCAGTTCCGTAGGAGTGCAGGTATCCACTCCCACCCCTACTCCTGCGCCCCCGCGTCCTTCCCCTACTCCTACCCCGTCCCGTCCCGCCCCCACGCCTACGCCTGTCCCTCAAACAGGTAACATCTTTAGCGAAGGGCTACGCTTTTCACTGCGCTGGGAAGGTGGGTATGTAAATAATCCGTCTGATTATGGGGGAGAAACGAATAAAGGCGTGACAACAGCGACCTATCAGTCTTATCGCAGACGCAAAGGACTTGGGGCTCAGAGCGTTCGACACATTACGGATGCTGAAGTCCATGAAATCTATCGGGATATGTACTGGAAACCTGCTCAGTGTGAGCTAATGGTACGTCCCCTGGCGATCGTGCATTTGGATACGGCAATTAACTTTGGCGTGGGTGGCGCAACGGAGTTTCTTCAAGAAACCTTAGGGATCGGGGTGGATGGTTCCTTTGGTCCAGCCACCAGAAACGCTTTGTCACGGGGCAACACAGCGGCGACTGCCAGACGCTATTGTCAGGCAAGAATTGATTACCGTTACCGCCGAGTCAGCCAAGATTCAAGCCAGCGAGTTTTTCTGCAGGGTTGGCTCAATCGAGACAATGATCTCTTGAGATATATCTCAAATATGACTTAATTGTTTCATCTCGAAATCAACTACCAGTCAGCAACACCGATTCCTGCTTTACTGAAAGAAAGGCAACAGGTTTTTGGGGATGTACACCTACGCTTTTCTTCCTCGTTCTGAGATGCCGCCGGAGCTGCCGGAGGGTATTTTGGGCGACCTTGCTCTAGTCAACGGGGCATATTTGTCGGCTGTGGTAGAGCCTAAGCTTCAGGTTGAGCAACTGCAAAACAGTGATGAACAGCTGATGCAAGCTGTTTTGGTGCATGATCGAGTAATTCAAGAATTATTTCGCCAGACCGTTGTTTTGCCTTTGCGGTTTGGTACTTATTTTGTTTCTCGTGAAGGATTGTTGGAGCATTTAGCAACTCGAAGCTCTGAATATTTGCAAAAGCTGGCTAAATTGCAGGGCAAGGCCGAGTATGTGTTGAAGTTAACGCCTGTGGAGCGATCGCAACCTTCCATTGAATCCGATCTAAAGGGGAAAGATTATTTTCTGGCGAAAAAGCAGCGCTATCAAAGTCAGGCAGAGCAACAGCAGCAGCAGCAAAGCGAATTGGAACAGTTGATGCAGGCGATCGCCCAGCATTACCCCGATTTAGTCCGGTCTGAACCTAAGGATGGAGTGGAGCGAATTTATCTCTTGGCAAGTTTTCTGTCCAGCTTCACGCCTCACCACAGCTTACCGAGTTGGCAGTCCCAGTGTCCTCATTGGCAGTTGAGCCTGGGAGAAGCTTTGCCGCCTTATCATTTTGTGTAAATGAAAGACTAATAAAGACTAATTAACACCAAATCGTGCTTTTGTAAGAAACGGATTCCGCATAAAACAAAAGCGCAGCAACGCCGCGCTTTCACTCAAAACTTTCAGGTTAATCTAGGGCAACCAGTGTGGTCTTAACCCTGCCAGCGGCAAAGGCTGTGCCTCGACTGGTGCAGGAGTGCCATCTGCTGCAAGGACAACAGGAAGAAACCAGAGTTTGCTGGAGGCGATCGCTTTCCCTTCCTGACTGCGAAGCACTCCTGGTTCAGCCCCTTCCTCCGTTTCAGCGATAACCTGGTCAAACAAGATGCCCAGCCCATCAGGTGCAAGGCTCATTTGAATGTCGCGCTGAATGGGCAACAGCAGTAAATTAGTTCGTTGCTTCGTTTCCAGGTCTACGGCAATTAAGTAGGGTTGCTCTAGGTAAGCCTCGGTGGGCAGTAGCTCGGTCATCAGACAGTAAAGGACTCGCTTAGCAGGGTCAAATTCGGCTGAGAGGATTGAGCCGTTTGTACGAAACAACTCTTCCTCAGTGCCCTGATTTGTCACCAGGAAAAGCGATCGCGTTGGATTCTGAGGCTCTACATTAAACCGCACCATTGCGGCAGCGGTGCCATCTCGGCTAAAGCTCATCACCATGCCAAACTGGGGCAAAAAGTCGAGCGGGTCTGCCTGGTCGTCCAGCGGCAGAATTGCCATTCCCTGTCCCTGAGCGATCGCCACAGAACTGCTGTCTGGCGCGATTAAAAAGTCACCTCCTGGCTCAGTCTCTAGCGGACGGGGCGCAGCGTCGGGCTGCAAAATCCATAGCCCAAAGTCGGCTCCAGGATTTTCTCGGCTGACGCGCTGCACGATCACTGTTTGACCGTCGGGGGAAAGGTCAAATTTGAGGTTCTGATAATCTTGGCTGTCTAACAACTGTTGAATTACACCAGCGGACTGCGGCTCAATGGAAGTGGAAGCAGGGTCTTGTCCTCCCAGGCTGTCCGGCGATCGCACCTGAATTCCAGTGGTGACAGTGTAGATACGCTGATCAAGGCTACCTTGCTGCTGGGCAGTGCGATCGGTCGCGGAAAAGAGAATGCGATCGCCGTCTGGATAAGGCTCAAAATCCATCACCACGAGGTTCTCCGGCGTTAACACCTGCTCTTGCTGATGCGTCAGGTTGTACATCACCAATCGTCCCTCTTGCTCGCCCTCTACGCCTAGATACACAAAAGCGCGATCGCGGGTCTGAAATTTCCCTAGAAATGGCTCAATAGCCGTCCGCTCGTCGTCTGAGTTGTCAAAGCGATCGCGGGCACCCTGGAGCCGTACTTCAAACTGAGTGCCGTAAGGCGCAGGTTTTTCGAGCGTGTAGGCCATTCGCCGACCCGACCAGCTAAATTTCCCAGGGAGCGGTGGCTCCAGGCGCAAATTTTCTTCCACACTGGTGCGATCCATCGGGCGGCTGAAGGTCAGCAGAAAAGCGGTGTCTTCTGCCCCAACGTGAGCATTTTGCCAGCTAAAGTCGCGCACATGGGGGGCAGTGCGATCGCCTTTGAGAACCAGCAAGGCGATCGCCAAACCCAGCACCAGCATCAAAACCAGTGCAGTTCGGTCAAGTGGTTGTAAAAGCTTAGGACGAGCCGTGGAATCAGTCATCTAAAGGAGGATTGTTTAACTTGAGCGAATTGCTTAGGTTGAACTAGAAACGCTACTGTAATCATCGCCCGACCAATATAGGAAGATGCCCGATTACTCCACTTTAACAGCGACATTGGTACAGGCGGTTGCAGCAGCCGAGGATGACTTGTCTTTGATGGATGAAAACTGTCGTTCTCGATTTTTGCTTCACCCTAACCCGACGGACAAGGTATTTTTATTCTTTCATGGGTTTACGGCTGCACCTGCTCAGTTTGTCCCAATTGGCAAAACTTTTTTTGAGGCAGGCTACAACGTCTTGATTCCTTTGCTGCCAGGGCATGGCGTAGCTGGAAAGTGGGACAGTGACTCTCCGCCACCCCTGCCGGAAGATCGGCAAATCTATCAGCAGTTTGGGCAAGATTGGCTGCACTGGGTTCAAGATTTGGGGCAAGAGGTGGTTTTGGGTGGACTGTCAGGTGGGGCAACCCTGGCGATTTGGCTAGCGCTAGAACATCCTGAACGGGTCGATCAAACCTTGCTGTTTGCCCCTTACCTTCGCAACAGCAACGTTGTGCTGGACTGGGTGATTCGTGCTCTCAACATCTACTTTGAGTGGAAAAGCGAACCAGGAACGGCTCACTTTGGCTACCCCGGATTCCGAATGCCAGCCCTGCGCGTCTTTTTGGAAATGGGGCAGGAAATCTTCGATCGCGTTGAAACGCACCCCACTGCACGATCGCTCATTGTGTCAAGCGGTAGCGATGCAGCAGTTAGCAATAAAGACTTGCGGATATTGTTTGAATCTATTCGCAAACTCCATCCAAAGTCCTGGTATCACTGCTTTGACAAAGAATTTGACATTCCCCATACGATGATGACCGAGGCTGAAGGCAACGAGTGTGTGGACCTACTGATTGCCGTTGCCAAAGCTTTCATTGAAAGCGATCTGACCTGGAGTGAGGTAAAGGAAATTAGCGATCGCATCACTCAGGGGCGATCGTTCGATGCCGCTGTTGCGGAACTTCGTCTGAGTCAAAGGGTGTCACCTGATCTAATCACGCTGGTTACGCTCAAGGCGGATTGACGGTGTGAGATGGGAAGATCCTTCAAATCTTTACCAGATCATTAAAAAACTAAGAGATTAAGTAGAAAAAAATAAATAAAATGTAACGCAAGGGTTCGGCAACTCGTTTGTCCAGACAGGTGAGGTATTCGCCTTAGATTTGCATATCTACGAACTCGACTATTTAGGGGCAGTCTTCCAGGTCTACAACAGTCAACCTATATCGGTTAAGTCGGAAGATGATGTTAAACAAATCCTACAAATCCCGCCCTCGCAGTGTGCTGTTAGCGCTGGCAGTCTCTTTGCTGGCGGCAGGCTTGAGCAGTTGCAGCCAAGCAGACGAACCCGACTTTGAGCCAGTCTCACCGCCACCACTAGAGATTCCTCCCGTTGACCCGCCCCCCGTGCCCGATAGCGGGGCTGACGTAACTTCCCCTGCTCCTGATGCTTACAACCCGATCCCAACTGCACCCACGACGAGTGATGCAAACCCTTCTCCCTACGGTTCTTTTGGGGTGACTCCGGCAACCCCAGCTCCAAACTCAAGCCCCAATTCAACGATTCCATTTTCTACGGGTGAGCCTGTGATTCCACCACCCAGCAGCGGTATTCAGGTTACACCTCAATCGCCAATGATTCAGTCTGCTCCGGTGGCTCCGGCTCCTGCCGCTCCGGTGCCGTCCGTGCCCGGTGCAGTACCCAACGTGGCTCCGTCCATACCCAGTGCAGCACCAGGAATGCCAAATGCGACACCGGGAGCGCCAAATGTTACGGGCAATCCTGGAATGTACGTGCCACCTGCTTCCACCTTTTGAAGTTGGGGCGATCGCCAACTCTCACCGCTCACTAAGACTCCTGTGACAATCACTGTTTCAAGGGTGAATGGTAGCTGGCAGAACCGCGCTACCATCGCAGGATGTCTAATTTAGATCCACACTTGCACACGCAACCGCTAATCTATAAAGACGGGATACGACGGGATACAAACAGGCTTCACTGAGTCAGCCATGAGCCTGAACGAAGCCCGAAAGCTATCCACAGCAGATTGCTCTGGAATAACAGAACCGACAGCGGGAGTGTGTCAGTCTGTTGCGTATTCTAATTACATATAGGTTGAGCAACGGTGAGTTATGACTTTTTGTGAATATAAACCCGGCTTGGAGGGAATTCCTGCCACTCAATCGAGTATCAGCTACGTCGATGGGCAGAAAGGCATCCTGGAATACCGGGGCATCAACATTGATGAACTGGCAAAGTCAAGCAATTTTTTAGAAACTTCCTATCTGTTGATCTGGGGTGGGTTGCCTACCAAAGATGAGCTAGCAGAATTCGAGCATGAGATCCGCTACCATCGGCGACTCAAGTATCGCATTCGCGACATGATGAAGTGCTTTCCTGAGAGCGGTCATCCGATGGACGCGCTGCAAGCTTGTGCAGCAGCATTGGGGCTATTCTACTCCCGCCGCGCTTTGGATGATCCGGCTTACATCCGGGCGGCTGTGGTACGGCTGCTAGCTAAAATTCCGACAATGGTGGCAGCCTTCCAACTAATGCGGAAGGGAAATGACCCTGTGCAGCCCCGCGATGATTTAGATTATTCTGCCAACTTCTTGTACATGCTCAACGAGCAAGAACCTGACGAGTTGGCGGCACACATTTTTGATGTGTGTCTGACCCTGCACGCCGAACACACCATCAACGCTTCGACTTTTTCGGCAATGGTGACCGCTTCAACGCTGACTGACCCCTATGCCGTTATCGCCTCGGCAGTGGGGACGCTGGCCGGCCCACTGCACGGCGGCGCAAACGAAGAAGTGATCACAATGCTTGAAGAAATTGGCTCAGTAGAAAATGTGCGCCCTTATCTAGACGGTTGTTTGCAGCGCAAAGCCAAAATTATGGGATTCGGGCATCGGGTGTACAAGGTTAAAGACCCTCGCGCCATTATTTTGCAAAACCTGGCAGAGCAGCTTTTTGAGAAATTTGGGCGAGATGACTACTACGACATCGCAGTTGAGCTAGAAACGGCTGTGGAGGAAAGACTAGGGCACAAGGGCATTTACCCGAATGTGGACTTCTATTCGGGCTTGGTGTACCGCAAGTTAGGCATTCCAACGGACTTGTTTACGCCTGTGTTTGCGATCGCCCGTGTCTCAGGTTGGCTCGCTCACTGGAAGGAGCAGCTAGCTGAAAACCGCATCTTCCGCCCCACTCAAATCTATACTGGTGCTCGAAATGCATCCTACGTTCCGATTGAGCAACGTCAATCGACTCACGATCGCGCACTCTTAGCCAGCCTGATTGCGGAATAGCTTTTGACCCTGCCACCCTGTATGGTGGGTCACGCCCCTCTTGTGGATTTTACCGAGGGTTGCAAGAATGCCTTCAGTGACGATTTTCAGGAACTCCAGCCCTCGGACACCCCAGTTTGAGGGTTTTTATTATTTTAAATCTCACTCAGCTTTTTCTCTGAACCAACGTGACTAAGGGGCTTCACCCCTCACTTAACTCAGTGTTTATACAGACAGTTATTACAGTTCCCTTAAATCCTCCTTGGGGAAGAATTGGCGCAGTGTAGAAGCTTTCCCTCGTTTAGCTAATGGACTGAACCGCCATTTCCATAAAAATGTCTTGCGAACTTTGTTCTCCCCCTGACTGTGGTCGTCGTTGACTGTAGTGCCCATCAGGTTGTAATTCCCAGGCGTGGCGGTTGTCTGCTAGCATGACCCCTAAAATTTCCTGCAAATCTTTAGAGAGGTCAGGATCTTCGATAGAGACAACTGCCTCTACTCGTCGATCTAGATTTCGCGGCATCCAGTCTGCACTGCCAATAAAAACTTCTTCGTTGCCCTGATTGTGAAAGTAGAAAATTCGCGAGTGTTCGAGGAAACGACCGACAATGCTGATCACGCGAATATTTTCGCTTATGCCTTCTACACCGGGACGCAAACAGCAAATTCCTCTCACGATCAAATCAATTTTTACACCTGCCCGGGATGCTTCATACAGAGCGGCAATTAGTTTTGAGTCAACCAGGGCGTTCGTCTTGGCAACAATGCGTCCCTGATGTCCATTCTTGGCGTGTTCAGCTTCACGCTGGATCAGCGTCAGGAAGCGATCGCGCAAATTCACTGGTGCAACCAGCAGCTTTCGGTAAGACTGCTGCCGCGAATATCCTGTTAAATAGTTGAACAAGTCGGTCAGATCAGCACCCAATTCCTCTCGACAGCTGAGTAGCCCTATATCGGTATAGATTCGAGCCGTTTTGGGATTGTAATTGCCCGTGCCAATGTGAACATAGCGACGAATCTGCTCTTCCTCCTGCCGCACGACCAAAACAACCTTGGTGTGAGTTTTGAGTCCTACTAACCCATACACAACGTGAACCCCTGCTTTTTCTAGCTTCCGTGCCCAGTTGATATTGTTTTCTTCATCAAAACGCGCCTTTAGCTCAACCAGCACAGCGACCTGCTTACCATTCTCAGCCGCGCTAATCAGCGCCTTGACTATTGGTGAGTCACCTGACGTGCGATAAAGCGTCATCTTGATAGTTAGCACGTTCGGGTCGTGAGCAGCCTGCGTGATGAACCGCTGCACCGTTGCTGGAAAAGAATAGTAAGGATGGTGAACGAGTAAATCGCCCCGACGCAGCACTGAGAAAAAATCTTCTCCATCTTCGATGTCCACGGAACTGCCATCGGCATCTGTCTCACTGATTCGGCGCAGCCGAGGTGGAACTACGGGTATCCAAGGGTCATCTTTGAGTTTAGGAGCAGATAGCTTCATGAAAGACATCAAGTCCTTCATGCCCAGCAACCCCTCGATATTGTAGACATCGTTCTCGACTAGACTCATTTCACGCATCAGTGTTTCTCTCACTGATTCGGGTGTGGAAGCCTGAATCTCCATTCTCACGACCGATCCACCTAATCGCTGCCGTCGCAGCTCTTGCTCGATCGCCTGGAGCAAATCATCTGCTTCATCCTCCTCTACATCCAGGTCGGCGTTACGGGTGATGCGAAATGGATAGTACTCCTGGATATTCATTCCTGGAAAGAGAAACTCCAGGTTGTGAGCAATCACCTGCTCCAGAGCAACACCCGTCCACAAGGCGGGTCGCCCCTTTTGGTGCAGTTGTAGATCAGATGGCAAAGAGACAAATCGAGGCAACACATTAGGCACTTTGACTCTGGCAAAGTGTTCTTCCTGCGTTTCTGAATCTTTTACCACCACTGCCAAGTTGAGGCTGAGATTAGAAATGTAGGGAAAGGGATGCCCTGGATCAACTGCTAATGGAGTCAAAACCGGAAAAATTTGCTCCTCAAAAAAGCGCTGCATGTAAAGGCGCTGTTCCTGGGTTAATTCCATGTAGTCCAGCAGGTAAATGCCTTCTGCTGCAAGCTGAGGACGCAACGCCTGCTCAAAGTGACGATGCTGCTGAGTCACCATGGGTCGCAGGCGCAGGCTAATCAGGTCAAGCTGCTCTTGAGGCGTGCGTCCGTCTGGAGGAAGTTTGCTCACGTTCGCTTCGACCTGTTCTTTTAAGGCAGCAACCCGCACCATGAAGTACTCGTCTAGATTGCTGCCAAAGATCGCCATAAATTTCAGCCGTTCTAGCAATGGCGTTCTGGGGTCAAAGGCTTCGTGTAGCACCCGATTGTTGAACTCTAGCCAGCTCAACTCACGGTTGAAATAGTACTGTGGGTCACTCAGATCTACAGGTGATGGGGTCTTTTTGAGTTTAGGCATAGCGTTGCACATCAGTCTATTGATGACAGCCTACCATTCACCTAAATCAGAGTAGTCAGTCGTCAGCCAGACGTTAATGACAAATCAGCTAATCCTAAATTGGTAAAGCTTGTTACCGCTGGTTAAACATCTCGTCTTCTCTACCGTGCCACCATTCGCCTAAATTCATGACGCTCTGGTGAATGTCGGCTAGTTCACTGGCGTATTCTTCAGGCGAAATATCAGCCCGTCGTTCCTCTAGTTTCTTGAGCCGAAGCTGAGCGAGCAGCCAGGGTTTAAATGTGCTGTCTGTTGCTTCCAGGTAACGGGCTAATTCTTCACTGTTCATTCAATCTGTTTTCAGAATGTTTTCTTACTACTGACGCAATGTGTCGGGAGAAACTTAGCGATCGCCATCAACAAATTACTATAAGCAAGATGGGTACTACCTATTTAGTTTACTGAGTTTGCTTCTGCTTTGCAGTTTAAGTCCAATTTCTTAGGTTGTTTATGGCACATATCCTTCACATTGATGCAAGTCCTCGTGGCGATCGCTCAATCTCACGCACCCTTTCTAAAGAGTTCGTTAACGATTGGAAGGCGACTCACCCAGACGATACGGTGACCTATCGAGATTTGGGACATAACCCTGTTCCCTTGGTGACGGAACCCTGGATTGCTGCGGCTTATTCATCTCCTGAACAACATACACCTGAACAAGCTGAGGCAATTCGGATCTCAGATGAGTTGGTAGATGAGTTTTTGGCTGCTGATCGTTTTGTCTTTGCCTTGCCGATGTATAACTTCAGCATTTCAGCTAGTTTCAAAGCCTACATTGACCAAATCGTACGGGTGGGTCGTACCTTTGCGGTTGATGAGAATGGCTATAAGGGACTGGTTCATGGCAAGAAAGCACTGGTTGTTGCAGCTCAGGGAGGGAGTTATCCAGAAGGTAGCCCTGCTCATTCCTACGATATGCAAACCCCATATTTGCAACTCATTTTGGGATTCATGGGCATCACCGATTTGCAATTCATTCGTGCGGATAATTTGATGGGGGGAGAAGAGGGACGTAACCAAGCGATCGCTAACGCCCAATCTGCACTAAAAGCTGCTGTATCTAACTGGTAATTTTACAGCCAGTCTCTAGACTAAAAATCTCCAACGGCAATACAGGGTCATGTTTTTGTGGGCACGAACTGTATCTATCGCTCCCAAAAACATGACATCAGCGTATCTGTTAACTGGAGTTTAGACTAATCAGAAATTAGCGCAGCTCGTGTTTCAGTGCTGAGCCAGGTTCGAGAGATAGAGTGCTGAACGCTTAGGCAGAGATAGGAGTCGGTTTTCTGCGT
>NZ_JACJOV010000052.1:0-37063 GCF_014695745.1 Leptolyngbya sp. FACHB-671
TTCTCTCAAAGCAAAGCACGACTATGATGACCAAATTTGGTTTTGTCGAATTCGCTCCCTGGTTTGTAAGCTTTGTCCCATCAGCAATTAAGAAAGATTTGTCAGGCAGTCAGCTCACTATCTTTAGAAGTGCCACCAATACCTTTAACTTCTACAACTAACAAACCGTTCTTCAGAAGAATCTGAAGATCTTCTTCTTTAATGTCTGGATTGCTTTCATCCATGTTGATAACATTCTCAAAGTTAAGCCAGACAAAAAATTTTTCGACAGATTTAACTAGCGAAATTCCTGTTTCAGTGATTAAATCATGCAGAAACTTATACTTAGATTGATTCCTTTCAATTTCGATCTCGATCTCCGTCAAAGCTGTTTTATATTCATTTTCTAGTTTTGATTTTTTTGCTAAAAGACTCGCTTGGTTTGGGAGGGGGTAGGTTTTTGATCTCAACCAAGAAAACTGCTCTGAGTAAGGAAAAACTTTAGGAAATAATCCAGGTAACAGCTCATCAATAAGCTCAAGCAAAAAAAATCTTTTTCTTATCCTGCAATTGAGGAAAAGCAAAAACCGCTGATTTCCCTAGTGAAAAATCAATAAACCCAATAATTTCATTATTGGAGTTCGTTAATAGGAGAATAAAATCATTTCTCTTAATCTCCTTCCGTTCATCCTGTCTCCATCTTGTAGGATGCTGAAACGTAACTTTATAAATGAAATCTTTACTATACTTTTGAAGAAAGCTTCTTATATCTTCTGTGACATCTAAAATTGTTACATTTTCACCCATTTTATTCCGCAGTGATAATGGGAACGGAATGAACTCGTATAAGGAATGCTGCATCGGGTTCTCTTCGTAGGAATCCATATGAGTTATCCTTACAGGATGGTACTTAGATGTCTCTTGTGCAGAACAAAAGACAATGATAAGAGTTTCGTTAGAAAAGAAACTTTGCAATCGGACTCCTAAAGGGTTTGAGGATAATGGACGCGGGTCGAAAACCGTCTCAGGATATCTACTTAATAAAACAAGTTGTTCACTTCCCTTAAAAGAAGAGTGAGTATGCTCAGACTTGATGTATTCAATCGGCTCTTGTTCTTGTAAGTCTACAATCACAATATCGTATTCATGCAGATTAGGCGGAAAATTAAAGTTTAGGAGACACGGATGTGTATCATACCTACCTGAATTTGGTACTTTGACTTGAGAGCCTAATGTACCCGAATAGCAATGCAAACCTTTAGCTCGTAAAGCTTCAACGATCTCTTGTTCTAAGTCAATTGCACAAATTTTCGGCTTTTCTTTGCTCTGAAAACTTAAAGATTGGTCTGTCATTCTACTTCATTAGGCTGTAGTTATTTGTAAGTAATTCTAATAAAAAATCTTGCCAGTAGCCTACAAACTAACAACTTCTTATACGTAAGATTTCCGTATAAGAAGTGGGGCGAATGGTTATGCAGAATGATCCTGCATAATACGCTAATGAAGTAGAGAGACGGAATGATTCTCCATATCTACATGAGGTCAGACATTCAGTTGATGTTTAACCTTGCCTCGTTTTAGCGTTAAGCCGAGATGTTGCTTAGCTTAGAGCGATCGCCCCCTCCCGACGATCGCCCCTTCTCTCTGATCCTTATCCTTTTTGGCGATCGCGCACTAAGATACTCATTACTTCACCTGTATCGGGTGCGGGTAACAAGGGACTCCATGCGCCTGCTTCGGCAAAGCCACGACCGTGGAGTTCGTGGATTGTGCTGATTACGCCATCACGGGAGCTAATAATTAGGACTCGTACTCGTTCGCGTTCAGGGAGTTGGATAGGAGAAGCTTCTCCCTCAACGGTTGGTGAGTTGAGGGATTCTAAAAAACAGTGAGACATGAGTTGTGACTCCGTTAGGGTTTATCAGAAAACCCCAAAAACCTAGCCACCCCACACTAATTTCACGCGCTACAAAAGTGAGTGGGAGAACGAAAAGTGAGTAAACTCACTTTCATGCTCTAAAGGGTTTGCAACGCTTCTTTGACATGACAAGTCGGGGTGACTAAGGGAGTGTTAAAATTCACCGTTAGCCGCCAGACTGCTTAGACCAGTTTGGGGGTTAGCCGCTCATTGCTGCTGGACACAGCTTTGAGCGGCGCTAGATTCTTGGGTTTTGTCAGGTTGCTACAAGTAAAAAAGACAACCTTGACGTGACAGCATATCTGAGTGAACGGTATCTCGTCAAGGTAGTAAGTTACGAAGTTTTTGAGGGATGAAAGGGGGCGATCGCTCCTCTCACCAATATGTTTTCTAGAAAATGTAAACAAAAACAGGTTTAAGAGTTTAAAACCTGTTTTTTAAATTCAAAACAAGGTTTACAAGTTTAAAACAAGGTTTTTGAGTTTGAAAACAAGGTTCTAAATTTCTAAAGCAGATTTACGAGTTGAAAACAAGGTTTTTAAACTTAAAAACAGGTTTTTGAGTTTGAAATCAGGTTTTTGAGTTTGAAACTTAATTTTCGAGTTTGGAAATTGAATTTCTGAGTCGAGTAGGACATACGCAAACAGAAGCAAGGTAATCTTCTGCTGTTTAGCGTAAGTCTTGTATATTTATTGGCAGAATGCACTGGCGTAAGTTGAACTGTGGCAAATCGATCTGTAGGGAATCGGACAGTCAGCCGTGACAGTTATACAAACTTGCCCCGTCACAACTTGATTGTTTGTGCCACGCTGGTGCAAAATCCGGCGAACCTGGGTGGGTTGTGCCGCACAGCAGAAGCGTTTCGGTTGGAATCATTAGTGTTGGCAGATGAGGCGATCGCCCAAACTCCTGCTTTCAAAAATTTGTCAGCCTCCACCCATCATTGGCAACCTTTCACCATTTGCCCCATTGAATCTTTACTCGACTGGCTCACCCAACAGCAGCAGTCAGGCTACAGTCTAATTGCTCTCCACACTAGCCCAGAAGCAGTTCCGTTAACCCAGTTCACCTATCCGCGTCAGTCTGTTCTGATTCTCGGACAGGAACTTACAGGCATTCCCTCAAACGTGTTGGAACGGTGTGATCAGATGGTGACGATTTCACAGTTTGGTTTAGTGGAATCTTTGAACGTGCAGACAGCGGGAGCGATCGCCATCTACGAATATGTGAAACAGCACTCTCCTAGAACCTAAAGGAAAGCTTTAACCTTACTATTCCTCCCTTTCAACCTTCACCCACATCAGTAGAATCAGACACAGGAGGAAAATGAATATGGGACATTCCGTTGTTGTTAGTGACGCAAATTTTGCCGCTGAAGTTGTGCAAAAGTCTTACGAAAAGCCAGTGCTGGTAGACTTCTTTGCTCAGTGGTGCGGCCCTTGCCAGATGCTTAAGCCGGTTCTGGAAAAGCTGACCCAAGAGTATGACTTTGTCTTGGCAAAAGTAGACATTGATCAAAACCCAGAACTGGCAAGCACGTATGGCATTGAGGGTGTTCCCGATGTGCGAGTAGTGAGTCACGGTGAACTCAGCAACGGCTTTGTGGGTATGCTGCCAGAAGCTCAAATTCGAGATTTGCTGGCTCAACTTGGGCTGAAGTCAGAGTTGGAATTGGGGTTGGAAGCTGTAAGGGAGGCGATCGCCGCAAATAACCCAGCCCAGGCAAAACAGCAGTTTGACCAGCTATTTCAGAAATATCCCGAAGACCGCAAGCTGATTCTAGAAGCTGCCAAATTTCTGCTCAGTTTGAATCAGTTAGAGCCTGCTCAAAAAATGCTGGCAACGATTCAAGAACATGAGAAGGGCTATTTTGCAGAAGCGCAAGCAATCAAAGCGATGATTCAGTTTCAGCAAGAAACTGACAATCCGGTGATCGAGTCTGAGCTAGACCAGCAGTTTTCGAATGCCTCCAAACTAGCACTAGAGCAGAACTATGAAGCGGCATTGCAAGGCTTTTTGGCGATCGTTGGTAAAGACCGCAAATACAAAAACGACGGCGCTAGAAAAGCTATGATTGCCATCTTTGACCTGCTAGGAGACGACCATCCGCTGACAAAGGATTATCGGAAGCAGTTGATGCTGACGCTGTATTAAATTCATGTTTTTAGCGATCGCCCCTCACCCAATCTGGTTTCTCACCCACTGCCGAAAAATCTTCACCAACTCCAGGTAATCAACTGTCTCAGCCTGCTGTAAAAATCCGGCAATTTCTGGAACGGGTACATCTGGAAAGAACTGACTGGTTTGGGAATTAATGTAAGCAGTACTTTGTAGTTGTTTAATCGTCAGGGATTCCCCGTTGTAAATCCAGACTTCTGCTACGCCTAAATCTGCATAGACTTGGAGGCGATCGCTAGAGCTACTAGTAACATCGATTTCAACTACGAGATCGGGGGCAGGGTCTTTGTCTAAATCCAGTCGCTTCTTTCCCCGAACCGCAGCGATATTACGAATGTAAAAACATTTATCGGGTTCAGCCCCGCTCAGTTCAGGACGTTTGAATGTCGTTGAGCCAAGAGGATAAATTTGCACCTCCAGCTCTTCTGCAATCGTCTCCACGAAACGACCTAAAACTTCCTTGCCAAGTTCATGTTCAGGGGAAGGGGTCATGATTTCCAAATTGCCGCGATTGTAGGTGAGGCGGAGACGGCGATCGCTCAATTCTTCCAGCAGCGTTTCATAGGTCTGCCAGCTAATTCCCGATAAATGAACTACTTCAATAAGGGAAGGTGAAGTTGCAAGCATGAGACAAAAGCGTAGGGTGTTTACATTTTAGATTGGGGAAGGCGATCGCTCGCTGCGTTCAGATTGCTTACGAGCGCAACACCAGCGCTGCCATTCGTAATCTCAAACAACAGTTAGCTGGTGGCTAATCGTTAATTGCAATAATCAAGAAATTAAGACTCTTGAGCATAGCCATTTTCACGCAAGAAAGTGCGGAGGCTGTTAAAGAACTGTTGGCGATCGCTTCCCTGGTAAGCCTGCTCTACCATCTGCCAACCTTCCTGTGCCTGCCCTAACAAGTGTTTATCTGCCATATAAGCTGCCCAAACGACCTTCATCGTAGGATCTGTTCTGACACTGGTATCTCCACTACTCTGACGCTGCCAGTAGTGTGACCAGAGAATGTAGGCATGGCTCCCTAACTCTTGCGGATATTGGCGCGTCACCTCAGCCATTCTGCCATCCTGATATTGCAGTACCCGCAGCGGCAAAACACTGGGTGAATAGCTGCTTTCCTGAAGCTGTTCCGACATCTCGACCGATGGAAAGCCAAACGGATAAGCGAACAGATTATCATTTGTCAGAAATTCTGGCGCTCCATCTTCATTCAAATCGCGTAGCCGATAACCTGCATAACCCCAAAAATGCTCCGTGTAGGAATAAGTTTGCTGTTCAGGGTCATACCGATAAATTTGGGTATAGGTGCAGCAACCTCCAGGGCGATCGCCGAAGTCAAACAAAATCTCGAGTTCACCATCCTGATTCAGGTCTACCACCTTGAGTGATTCTGGGAAAGGACGATTGCCCGGCGACTGTATATTTGACGGGTTGCCATAGGTGCTGCGGGCAGTGGCAAGATCCTGATCGATCAAAGTCTGACCCGCTCTGACGATTCGCAGCTTAAAGTTGGCGAACTGAGACGGTTCAGCCCCCAAAACTTCTCCGCTATAAGACAGTTCAGCAACCACATCATCACTTGATTGCGTCACGCGAATTTCGCCCGATGCTTTAGCAACCTGCGGTGAAGCGATCGCCAAACCCAACACCAAAAACCGACTCAGCCAAGCAGCAATCTTGATTTTTTGTGTCATCGTCAACCCAAATATTGGTAGTGGCACAGCCAACGCGAGGCATAAGCTTGCTTTGCCTCCTCCAACGCAGCACTGCCATGAGCATTCTTGCAAAATCTATACTCGGCACCCTGAGTCATTTTATTTTGAAATGATCCAAAGCGAAACCAAGGGAGCCACCAAGCACTTGCCTCCCACCAATGCGAAGCGCACCATGCCACCTGTCCCCAATCCATTGCGGAGGAGGTCTGGGGGACGCGCCTCGTCCCCCAGTGGGGGCTGGGGGCAAGTCCCCAGAAAAAGACTCAACTGAGACGAGGAATCAGAACTGCCTATGATACGCTATCTGCGTAATTAAATTTAGTCTCATGACCAGCAGTCATTCAGGATGTTACTGCTGATACATAGAACAACGAGTGGCAGGAGTTTAGGGCTATGGTATTGCGAGTCGGGCTACTATTTGGCGGCTGTTCAGGAGAGCATGAAGTTTCAATTCGGTCTGCCCAGGCGATCGCCCAAGCCCTAAGCTCCGGTGCCAACACCGACAAATACCAGATCGACCCCGTCTACATTCAAAAAGATGGTCGCTGGCTAGGAGCGGCGATCGCCCAACAGGTACTCGAAAGCGGCACCCCCCTACAAATTTCTGCATCCGACCCCGCTTTACCTGACGAAAAGCAAGCCGCCGAAAATTCTACAGGTACCCTTCAAGCTACCGATTCTCAAAAATTGCGCTGGCAGTCTCCCGCCCAAGTCGCCGATGTAGACGTATGGTTTCCGATTTTGCACGGACCAAACGGCGAAGATGGCAGCGTTCAGGGATTGCTCAAACTCATGCAAGTTCCCTTTGTGGGCTCAGGCATTCTCGGTTCCGCCTTAGGAATGGACAAGATCGCCATGAAAATGGTCTTTGCTCAGGCTGGGCTCCCTCAAGTCAAATACGTAGCCGTCAACCGTTCGCAAATCTGGTCAAACCCCTGTGTTTTTCCAAAACTATGTGACGAAATCGAACAAACGCTGGGCTATCCCTGCTTCGTCAAACCCGCCAACCTAGGTTCCTCAGTTGGAATTGCCAAAGTGCGATCGCGCCCCGAACTCGAAGCAGCCTTAGACAATGCCGCCAGCTATGATCGCCGCCTCATTGTCGAAGCCGGAGTCACCGCCCGTGAAGTAGAATGTGCCGTCTTAGGAAATGACCAGCCTAGAGCATCCGTCATCGGTGAAATCACCTATGAGAGCGATTTTTATGATTACGAAACTAAATATACTGAGGGATTAGCAGGACTGTTGATTCCTGCCCCTTTACCAGAAGCGATCGCCCAACAAATTCAAGAAATGTCACTGAAAGCATTTGCCGCAGTTGATGCAGCAGGGCTAGCCAGGATAGACTTCTTCTACGTTGAGGCAACTGGTGAAGTCTTCATCAACGAAATTAATACCTTGCCTGGATTCACAGCAACTAGTATGTATCCAAGGCTCTGGGCAGCTAGTGGTGTTGCCTTTCCAGAACTGGTCGATCAGCTAATCCAGCTTGCGCTGGAGCGCGGTTCCTAAACTCCCATGCCTCCTCGGCGCAGCAGACCAGATTCTAGCTAGTATTAAGCGTGACGTATTAGAAATAGTCTGGCTCTGTACTGCTGAGGTTGCAGATGGAAAAGGATCAGATTCACAATCAGACAGCCAACCCAGCAGTGGGACAACTCGTTCTTCCTGCTGCTGGTCAGAGCAAATCAGACTTTGCCCTGCTGATGCGGGCACTCTGCCGCCATCCGTTTCTACTTTGGGGCAGTTTGTGGACAATCTTGCTGATTACTGTTCAGGTTACGCTCAATAGCTTTTTGCTTAACCCTGAATTTGTAACTCAGAGTGAACAAATTCAAGAACCCGCTGCCATTGAGTCACCTGCCACGCCAGCGTCCCCTTCTGTGTCCCCTTCCGTCGAGGACAAAGATTCCTTACCGCTCTGGTCATTTGGAGCGATCGCCTTTAGCTGTGCGATTGCGTCCTTGATGGTTTCCCAGCGCTTGAGACAGCCTCCCAATTCCCGAAAACCAAAACGTGCTTCCGTTAGTCCTCGAATCTTGGCTCAAAATGGAGCGATTTCTCAGTCCCGCCCTACTGCACCTGCCCTGAAACCCTCTACCCTTCGGACTGAATCCGAAGAACCAGGCGTTAGCGTTGTTCCGACAGAGGAAAGCCATCCGTTGGATTGGGGAGAGGAAAATCTAGCAGATAATTTAGATATTCGCTATCGTCGCCCGCTTTCTTTTTGGCGTTAGTGAGAAAGGGAGCTATATTTCTGGTGCTGATTCGACCGCTGGCATTTCGGATTGAGGTTCCAGGAGAGATTTTACGAAACTGCCGCTGATAACGAGTAGGGCGATCGCCACACTGCCGATTCCAAGCGGACTGGGAATCCAAAAGATAGCTTCTAGGTGATTGATTTCTCCCGGTTTGAGCGTCCAGACAAGCTGCTTTCCCTGGCGCACGGCTTCGCTAGAGGAATTGACACTACGGGCACCCCAGGGACTATCCAGGCTAAATTCTAGATTGATTAGAGATCCAGGGCTGACCAACAGATTGCCCTTGCTAGAGAGAACCCCAAGCGATCGCAAATCCAGATCAAAGCTGAGGCGATTGCGCTCTAGCAACAGCAGATTGCTTTCGGTTAACGCCAAGTGCGAGGTGAGTTCGGGCAAGCCTAATTCAGCAGTGGAATCATCAACAGAAGCTTCTGCCTGACTTTGAAAGAACTGATTAAACTTCTCCTCCAGATCTGCCCCATTGTTAAACGGAATCGTCACCCGCAACTCTTGATCCGAGACGCGCTTGACCCGCCCGCCCAACTGCTTGGTCCGTTGCTCAACGCTACGAAGCCATTCCTGGGCAGCATCACTAAAGCTAGTGAGGCGATCGCTCAACCGCACATGCTGCACAATAGTTCCATGATTCTGGCTGTCGTAGTGAACACCCACGTCATACTTAACGCAGCCAGAGAGAAACAGAGCCGCAATCAGAATAATCCAAAATACCCGCAGCCGAACTAGAACTCGGATCAGGAGTTTTAGCGCTGTGACCACTAGAGAAGCAGATGTAGATGAGGAAGATCTACGCATGGAAGGGTTCCGGGTGAGTCAATGCCATAAAGTTGCTTAGATAGAAGCATACTCCAAACTGCAAAACCACAAATCCCTGTAGAGGCGAGGCGTTCGGGCAAAAAACTTCGTTGTGAGCTAGAAAATGCTTGCCGAATGCTTCGCCCTTATAGAGGCAAAGATGCGAGTTCACGCAACAGTAGGATTTTTTCGTGCAGGCGTAATGGTTGAATAGGTGACGGAATTGCTAAATTCCATCACTTATTTGTAGCGCGTCTATGGCACTCGATTTTTGGGTAAGAACTAGCGGCACCTGGATTAATGTCATTACAGTTGTTTTGGGTACTGCGCTAGGGCTGTTTCTGCGGGGGCGGCTACCTGGACAGATGCAGAAGGTGATCACTCAGGGCTTAGGGTTGGTGACGCTGTTCATCGGCTTTAGCATGGCTGGAAGTTTGCGAGAGGCACAGGCAGGTCAGGTCGATGGAGTAATTTTAGGGTTGCTGGCGCTTGTCCTGGGCGGGCTACTGGGTGAATGGTGGAAGTTAGAGCTTCTCCTAGAAGCGGTAGGCAATTGGTTGAAGCATCGGTTTAAAGGCAAAGGCAGCTTTACGGAAGGATTTGTCGCCGCTAGTCTATTGTTCTGTGTGGGACCGCTGGCGTTAATTGGCAGTCTAAATAACGGCCTGGTCGGTAACAACACGTTGCTAACGCTGAAGGCTTCGATGGATGGACTAGCCGCGATCGCCCTCACCAGCAGCTTTGGCATTGGTGTTGGCTTTTCTGCCCTTTCTATCCTCATTTACCAGGGCGGAATTTCTCTGGCGGCAGGGGCGCTTGCCCAAACACTGCCTGATCCGGCTACTGCGCCCCAGGTGATGCTGATTACAGGCGTAGGAGGGCTAATGATTATGGGGTTAGGGTTAAATTTGCTGGAGGTTGCTCAGGTCAGAATTGCTTCCTTTTTACCCGCTTTGCTGTTGAGTCCGTTGCTGTATGCGATCGCTGCTCGGCTGACGTCATAGTAAACTTCTCACCGATGCCACTCCAGCTGTTTCTGCTGTTATTGAAAACGTTGAAACTCTTAAGTTGGGCTTAACTTGCCGATTCTTACTGGTAATCTAGAATTCGTTAGGTTAGTCTGTCGGTGGCTTGGACTGTAGCCAGATCTTTCCCGAAAGAAGTGCCCCTATGAATTCATTCTCCGAACTGCCACCCATGCGGGTTTTGATTGTCGAAGATGACCCAATGATGCAGCTAGGGTTAGAGCAGTCTTTAGCAGCTTATCCCAACATTGAAGTTGTGGGTCGAGTGGATGACGGCTATTTAGCAGTTGAAGAAGCCCTCAAGCTGAAGCCCGACATTATTGTGATGGATATTGGGTTGCCTCGATTGGACGGCATTGCTGCAACCCAGCAAATCAAACAATCACTCAAAGAGGTACGCATTGTCATGCTCACCTCTCACACCACGGAGAATGAGGTGATTGGGGCGCTCTCTAGCGGTGCGGATGCTTACTGTGTCAAAGGCACGAGCGTTGATCGGTTGTTGGCAGCGATCGCCGCTGCTCAAGAAGGAGCCAGCTATCTTGATCCCCACGTTGCCCGCCGAGTTTTAGATCATTTGAAGCCTCCGACGCAAACTGATGTAGGCGCAGTTGGTCAACTTTCACAACGAGAGCTAGAAGTGCTCAAGCTAATGGTCGAAGGCTATAGCAACCCAGAAATTGCCGCTGCCCTTTACCTCAGCCCCAACACGGTCAAAACCCACGTTCGTGGAATCATGAACAAGCTTGCGGTAGACGATCGGGTGCAGGCTGCGGTCGTTGCATTGCGTGCAGGAATTGTGTAAGCCTAATCGCCGCTAATATGCACCAGCACCTCACGCAGGTGGCTGTGCTGCCGATGTTCCCAGACATAAATGCCCTGCCAGGTTCCTAGCATGAGCCGACCGTGGGCGATCGGAATTTGCTCTGAGGTGTGAGTCAACACGGTACGAATGTGGGCAGGCATATCATCTGGACCTTCGGTGCTGTGAATGTAGCGATCGCCCTCAGGCACCAGCTTTGCCAAAAAATTTGCCAGATCTCGCAGCACATCGGGGTCAGCATTCTCTTGAATGATTAAACTAGCTGACGTGTGCCGCAAAAATAACGTACATAGCCCGGTGCTAATACCCGACTTAGACACAGCAGACTCGATTTCTGATGTGATCTTATGAATCGATTTGCCGTTGGTCTTGACTTTGACTAATTGCTGGTAATGGCTCATGAAACGGATTCTGCCTGAGCGGTGTCAGTTGGGCTAGCAGTGTCAGTGAGGCTGCTATCGGGCAGTACAGCATCACCCTCGCTCTCAACAGCCTGATGTTCTTCCAGTTCCATGCTTGCAGAATCGTCTTCCGTTTGGTTGGCTGCCTGATCTGCTTCAGCCTCTGGCGCATCTAGCGATTCTGATTCTGGGTTAAGCCAGGGAGAGTCGTAACGGTGCCAGGGCAAGATCGGCTCATTTGGCAACTGGCGCGTCAGAACCGTGATGTTAGACATATCGGGTTCTGGCAAACGGATACGCTTCTCAAGCACAGAGCTATCAGTTGGTTTAGCTTCCATAAGTTAGCGGTTATCTCAAGCAATTTGCAGCGGCATTTCTCAAGCACGAACCCCGATCAGATTCATATCAGGAAATAAACTACCACCATATGCATTAACATCACCACAGCAATTACCCAAGTAGCATAAGCGGCGTACCTCAAAGTTTGAGAAACATCATCAAGTCGCTGCTTATTTGCATTATAAGTCTCGGTCAAATTAACTAGCATCTGTAGCTGGTATTCGTCTGGTGACAAAACCAGATATTTCTCCAAAAATTTACGGTCTTCTAAATTCGGGCTAACTGCCACCTGGCGAGGGAGAAATGCCCTTACTAGTAGCGTGAAACTGATTAAAAACCCAATCACTTCAGTGATGCTAAACGGGCTGGGGATCATCATCAAACGGGAAATGTTGAGGCTGGTCAGCAAAGCCCCATTCGTGACAAAGAGAATGTTGAGCTTTGTCGTGAGAATTTGACTTTGCTCTCTCTGCTCGGTCAGCACAAGGCGCACGTCCTTAGCGGCCAGCTCTATCGTTGAAACGGCAACACTCTCTGTTGGAGTTTCTACTAAAGCTGTCATGCCCGATTCGGCAGGAATGGGTTGGTTTGTGAAAGTTTCAGTTTTCTCTTCGGCTTCCTCAGAAACCAGAATCTGGTCAAACGAGTTGACTGCTGCTGTCATGGGTTGGGCGGGTTGAAGTTCAGCAAAGCGATGTCAATAGCGATGTCAATAAAGCTATGTTAATAGAAATAATCTTTGACGGACTGAGCGATCGCCTCATTCCCATCAACTGCTAAAGGCTGTGACTGTCGAGGTGGCTGCATGGGTTCTCGCAAAAACTGCCAGTCGCCAAAGAACTCAGCAGGCTGCAAAATTCGATGGTGGGCGTAGTCCTGAATGCCTTCCAGCAAAATGGGCGACTCAGCAAAGTCCTCACGGGTAACAGAAACGATTGGCACTCCTAGACGGCAAGCTTCAGCAAAAGTGCTGTATCCAGGCTTTGAGACAACTCGACCGCAAAGCGGCATAAAATCTACGGGTCGGTAGTGACGGTCGGTAATCTTGAGCAAATTTGGCAAATCGGGAGCTTGACGGTCAAAGGTAATAAACTGCCAATCAGCGAAATTTTCTAAATTTTGGTAGGGAATCTGGTCAAGCCCTAAGCCGCCAAAGGTCAGCAAGGTAGTTTGTTCTGGTGGTTTAGTCAGATTAAACTTTGTCCGCAATTCCTCGATCGCATAGCGGGGTGAACCGCCGGTCAGTCCTACATCAGTGATGTGAGGAAAGGCAGACATCGGCTCATGAAATGGTAGGCGAAAGAGGCGATCGCATTCCCCAAAGCGCTCAACAATCCAGTCTGCCATCTCAACAAACTCACCACCCCAGGCACGGTAGATAAAATCCCAGCCAAAATTACTGATCATCCAGCAGGGAACGTGGGCAGCGTGGGCGATCGCCGTCGCTAACGGTGGAATATCTGCCAGCACCAGACCAACCCGATTCTGCTTAATAAAGGTCACTTCCGAGGCAATCAGTGAATTTGCCTGTGCCCGAATCTGCTTCAGCTTTTCCAACGTGGCGGGTTTGTCCATTGTGATACTGTCACTTTGCAGCACCCCCACATCAAACCCACGCGGACGATGAATAAAGTCACTCTGAATGTAAGAATCTAGCAGCCAGCGAGGAGCCGTCGTCACCAGCGCAATGACCATTTCAGGGCAGAGCCGCTTAATTTCGCTCACTACTGCTGCTGTGCGGGTGGCGTGACCAAAGCCATGATTGGTAATTGCAACGTAAAGAATGGGTTCAGGCATTGACAGATCCAGGACAGAACAGACTCACGGTGAAGTCTCCTGTCAAAATACTCATTTTTCAGACCATCAACAAGATGCTTTGCCGCTTTGCCCTTAAAGCAAACTGCTTGAATCTGCCATTTATGGAGAATATGCTGCAATTTTAAGTCTTTTGACTCTATAGCAGGTTGCTCAAGTCTATTGATTTTGCTTTTACTGTATCTAAAACCGTTTAAGGGAAAAATTGATGTTTACAGCCAAACACCTACCTGGATTGCTGGCGATCCTGCTTTTGGCGATCGCTCCTGGCTGCTTTTCTCGCAGTCAAGACTCTCCTCAAGCGAGGTCAGCCAGCCCAGCCAACCCTACCCAAACTTCAACCGCGGCTTCTCCGGTCGAACCTGCTACCCCTTCACCAGAGTCAGAGTCAGGACCATCCCAAGCAGTACCTCCCCAAGCGGCACCTGAACCCACAGCCCCGGCGGCTAGCTCCTCGGCTCCTGATACTACATCGGCTCAAGCATCGGCTCCATCAGCAGACTGTGCCAATGCTCAAACCCAAGCTGAAATCAACCAGTGCGCTCAGGCGTCTTATGAAACAGCTGACAAAGAGCTAAATCGGGTTTATCAGGAACTCAAGTCCAGCCTCAACAGCCAGGAACAGGAAGAACTGATTGACGCAGAACTCGCCTGGATTGAGTATCGCGACCAAACCTGCGAGGCAGAGAGTAGCCAGTATGAAGGGGGCTCAATTCAACCGACGATTTACTATGGCTGTCTGGAGCGAGTCACTACAGAACGAACTGCTGAATTGCAAAGCCAGCTAGAACAGAGTTAGCTTAAAGACATCAACTTTAAGATGCATGGGGCGATCGCATATTCTTTCTCTAGAGCGACTCCATCTCTATCTTTTGGTAGGAAGTGAGTAAACTGTAGCTCTTCTAACAATGCGGGGATGGCTGTCCATATCAAGATATATTGTCTTTTTCTAGAGACACTTTTCTAAATACCAATTAAAGGTTGAATCTAAAATGTAAACGATTGCTATTTAACTAGAATGGTTGGTTTCTTTTACCTAAATTTATCAAACAATGAAAAAACCTGAAGTAATTATCATTGCCGCTGTTGCTGAATCTAATCGAGTGATTGGTAAAAACGGCAAGCTGCCTTGGAGGATTCCTCAAGACTCCAAACGGTTTCAGGACATTACACTGGGTCATCCCGTGATCATGGGTCGAAAAACCTGGGAATTCGATGTCGAGAAATGTCCCTTAGCAAAGCGGTTTAACATTGTTGTTTCATCCAGTCCTGAACAAGAAGATGTCTCAGAGCATTGCCATGATTACCCTTTTGAGCTGGCTTTTGTTAATTCTGTTCAAGACGCGTTAAAGAATACTGCGAACCAAGAAAAAGCTTTTATTGTGGGAGGGGCTTCCATTTATTCACAAGCGTTAAACCTGGCAGATACGCTGGAATTAACTTTAGTAGAAGGTAACTTTGAAGGAGATACTTTTTTCCCAGATTATCAGCATCTAATCGGTAGCCAATTTAAGCTTGTGAATCAGGAAAAGCATCCGGGTTTCAGATACGAGACCTATAGGCGCATTAGCTAAAACTGCAGCTTATGGACAACGGGTTTGTTCCTCTTTGATTCGCTGCTGCAAAAAAGTAGGCACGCCCAAACTTGCTCCTTCGTAGAGCCGAGCAAATTCTCGCTGAAAGTGTGCTGCAACAGTGGGATTATCAATTACCAGTAAGTTTTCGTCATTGCTATTGTTAGCAGCTGCGCTCCAGTTCTGTGACCCGGTGATGACGAGATGTTCGTCTACCATGCTGAACTTATGATGCAGCAGATCGCCTTCTGCAAGGCTGGGAGTGCCGACTGTGGCGATCGCCCCACTCCAGGGACGATTCCCCTCCTCATAGCGACACTGCCGATTCTTTAACGCAACCCCCATCATGTCTAGCGCTTCACTATAGTCCCGATAGATAAAGCCAGAATCAATCAGAGTGCGAACCTGAATGCCTTGCTGATGGCGAGTTTCCAAAACGTTGCTGAGATTCTGGTCAGAAAATACAAATAAGGCTGTATCAACTGTTTGAGTCGCAGTGTTCAAGGCTCTGCCAATTAGCCCGTTCGTGCTTTGCTGCCAGGGTAAAGAGGTTGAGGTTGGCGAAAATTGCACTGTGACGGTCGAGCCGGGTGCCAGTGTCACGGTTCGAGCGGGACGGGGTGGTTTTTGCAAGCCAAATTTGCTGTCTAAGGCACCACCTGGACCATCTCCCCACATCAACTCAAATTCTTGGGTATAGAGCTGAGCTAGTTCTGGGCTGTCAATTTTCACCAGGTTGTTAGCATTGCCGCTGCTTTGAGGGGCAAGAAAGTCCCCATGTACATCACTGGTCGTCAGATTAGCCGAAGCGACAATCACCAGTCGATGATCGATCACCAGAAACTTGTGATGCATCAGGTCACTGCCTTTGGAGCCATCAGCCGTGTCGTCGATGACCGGAATCTGGGCTTGTTGCAGGATCACGAGCGCGTCACGCTGATTAATTTCGGCTGGGGTAAGCTGTCCGTCCTGATTTTGGTCTGCAAGCTGAAAGAATTCCAGGTATTTCCCTTGCTGACGCTCATCCAGTTGACCTGCTTCTTCGGCTGTAAAGCTACTCCAAGGGCGGCTATATTCGTTTTCTATGATGACGCGCACCCGTACGCCAACTCGCTGCTTTTCCTGAAGCGCTTGAGCAATCCGAGGCAGGCGAAACTCGTGGCTAGCTACATCTATTGATGATTGGGCAGTGGCGATCGCCTCCACGATGACCTGTTCTAAGTCGTCTCCTAACCGTTCCTGCAATCGATAGGGTTCAGTATAGGTCGCCGCTTGTGAATGGTTAAAGTAAACCTGAATGAATCGGTCTTGAGGTAGTGGCTCCAGTGCTGGCTGGAGGGCTGAACTTTGCCGCCAGTGGTTAAAACCCAAAAACAGCAATAGCCCCAGAACAAACAGAAGGCAAAACCGAATCCACCAGGATGATAGACGCACAACAAATCCTCACAGTTGGGCATTCACTAGGCAATGAAATGCATGGGCTGATTTTGCCCAACGGTGAGAAAGGGATAACGCGATCGCTCCAAAAAAAACCTCTGGCATTACACCAGAGGAAAGGTTCCCGAACATGAACAGAGGAGAAATTTAACTGGTTGCCACTGCTTCTTGGCGAAATGGGCCAATATCCTGAATCAATCCGCCAACCAGGCTATGACGTAACTTAGTTTTATTTAACTCACTAAATAAATATTGTTCAACTTGCAGAATAATTCAGGATCATTGGTTACAGAACTGAAAACTTTTTACGACTTTTCTCTTGAACCGAGTTTTGTCGGTTGGTCAGCATAACTGAGAGCAATCAGTCCGATTTAAGGCAGCTTTGTAGCTTTAAGATGTATTTCTTCTAACTGATTTCTCAGAGAGAAATTACATCCCTAGGGCGATGAATTCTATAGGCGAAGATCGATACAAAGAATGAGGAAAGTAAAACCAACTTTGTCCCAACTAGCGGGAGCTAGTAAGTTTCTACGCTAGCAAGTTAAAGTTTTCGATTTTAGATAACTGTGAACTTACTGGGAACTGCATTCATCCCATCTACGAGGAAGAAAATATGGTTTCGGGCAAGCAAAAGCGTGCTGTTGGGGTATTCCCCGATCGCCCTACAACGGCATCTGCACTTCAAGCGCTCCGGGATTCTGGCTTTTCGATGCGTCAGGTGACGATTGTGGCGCGAAATGCTGCTAGACAAGAGGCGATCGCTGGGGTCGAAATCAGAGATCAGAAGGGGAATCACGCGAATGAAGGGGCCGCAGCAGGTGCCTTGAGTGGTGGCATCTTGGGTGGTGTCGCAGGCTTGCTGGTAGGTCTAGGTGCTCTAGCCATTCCAGCACTCACTGGAATCCTTTTAGTTGGAGAAGCCGCAACCGCACTGATTACAACATTGGTTGGGGGTGCAGCAGGAGCGGCAGCAGGAGGGTTAGTCGGTGCCCTAATTGGGTTAGGTATCCCTGAAGATCGGGCGCGGGCCTACAGCGATCGAGTGGCGCGGGGTGAATACTTAGTTCTGGTAAAAGGTACAGAGCCAGAGGTTCGTCGTGCCGAAGATACGTTACGGCATCAGGGTATTCGTGACCTTGGAGTTTATGATGCGCCTGGACATCGTAGCAATGCGGTAGAAAAAATAGGCGCATTGCAGGCAGTTCCAGGACGAACTGCTTATACTGAAACGCCTCTGGAAGCGCCACGAAATCTAGGGGTGGTTAAACCAGGCAATCGCAATCTTGGTCAGGTACAGCCCATTCATCGGACTGAGACCCCTGTTGTGCCGTCACGAGTCAGGCAACCCGTAGACTACTCAATCGATCGCCCAGTTGCTCGCCCGATTGGTGCAACAGCACCCGTAACTGAGACAGTAGCAGGTAACACCAAGCGGGCAATGGGCGTGTTCTATGATCAGCACGGGTTAGAACAGGCGCTAGAAGCTCTGAGAAACTCAAACTTCACCATGCACAGAATTTCGATTGTGTCGCGCGATGGCGGACAGGAAGAGGCAGTTCACCGCAGTCAACCTATAAATCCGCCTTCAAGAATCGACTCTGAAGGTCGGGTTAGACCCACCGCATCCAGTTCTTTAGGCGGGATTACAGGACTGTTAGCTGGACTGAACACGATTATGATTCCTGGATTGGGAGAAGTTTTAGTTGTCGGCGAAGCTGCCCCAACGATCAAGTCTTCTCTGGCAGAAAGCGGAAACTTTGCCTCGGCGCTAACTCGCTTAGGTATTCCAGGAGAGCAGGCGAGAGTGTATGGCGATCGCCTCAGTGCAGGTGCCAGCTTAATTATGGTGAGCGGCACAGGCGAAGAAGCCCTCCAAGCTGCTTCTATTCTCAGCAAGCACGGTATTCAAAACTGGGGAATTTATGATGTCACCAGTGTTTCGGACTCATTTCCCCGATAGGCAGTGAAATTGCTCAACCCGTATGAAGTTTAACCTTGGCTGTCAGCTCAGCTACGCTATCAATGAATCCAGCACCCTAATTTTCAATATTGCTGTGCCTGATGGTCATCAGACCGTCATTGAAGAGGATCTAGTTATCGCTCCTTCGACTCCCGTTGAGGAGTATCGCGATCCCGTTCTCAAGAATCGTTTTCTGCGGGTTAACGCTTCGGTAGGAGAGATCAAAATCTCCTACCAGGCAAGTGTCGAAAAGCCCGATGAAAAGCCTGATCCCAGCGATGTGAACGAGGTCAACATCGCTGATTTGCCACTCGAAGTAGTGCCCTATCTTTATCCCAGTCGCTACTGTCAGTCGGATCAGTTAACCCGCTTGGTAAACACCGAATTTGACCATTTGGTTCCTGGCTATTCACGAGTTACAGCAATCTGCAATTGGATTTACGACAACGTAACGTACCTTTCTGGCAGCAGTGATTCTCATACCTCTGCTTATGACACCGTGACTGAAAGAGCCGGAGTATGTCGGGATTTTGCCCATTTGGCGATCGCCTTCTGTCGAGCATTAGGAATCCCGGCTCGGTTTGTTACCTGCTATGCCTATAAGCTATATCCGCCCGACTTCCACGCCTGCTTAGAAGCTTACCTGGAAGGTGGTTGGTACTTGTTTGATCCCACTCGATTAGTCCCACTAGACGGGGTCGTTCGCATTGGGATCGGGCGTGATGCGGCTGATGTAGCGTTTGCAAATCTGTTTGGAGCTGTCGAGATGAAACAAATGAATGTGTTCATCGATCGTCACAAATAGAATGATTTGCAAAGTATAAACTCAACCAGCGAACATTAGAGATTGTGAATCCCAATAGTTTCAATCATTTAGGATTGCTATAGCAGTCGACCCTGAAACATCTTTTGATCCCTGAATTAGAATTTGTAGGGACTGTTTCTAGAAATGATGATGCCTTCTCTCGTGGCAATTTGATAACGATTTTTCGCTCAATACTCAAAAATAGTGAAACTTTGTTATGAACTGTTAAAACTCGATAGGCGGGAGCGCTATGCAGTTTAGCTTTGAAAATACTTCGAAAAATTTTGCTGTGTTCAATAGCCCTGCCTTCTAAAGTTGAGCGGTAACAGTAGCGGACGATTGCATTCAGCCAGAGGACTGATTCCGATTTCTACTAAGTTGCGTTCCAGCTAAGCTTTTCAGACTCAAATTTCAGCTAGGTTGCACCAGGTCAAGCCTATAGCTGCAACATTTGACCAATCTGTTCAATTTTTAGTGGGCTAGCTCTAAACCCTGCTTTGCTACTGGATTTAATACGACTGCTTAATGCAGGTTGATCCCCATCAGTATTTTTAGATTTTGATCCTCATTTGAAGCTATGACGCTTGCAGAAGCAAAGTAGCCCTCGAACACATATGGCTTTGGGGATCACTTGGTGAATAAAGCTTTCCGAATCTAAGCTTGCGTATTTCTACTTCAAATCAATTCAATTTGGACAAAGCTTCATGACTTCTGGCAATTTAGAATCTTTTGCGCGATCACTAACTCTAGAGGATACCAAATTGGGAGTTGATCCCCGTTTGTCTTCCGGAATTAACCAAACTCAATCACCCCCCACAGGCGATCCTCGTGCAGAACATGATCCTCTACGGACTGCGCTAGGGGTTTACGTCACGGTTCATGGACACTTTTATCAGCCACCTCGTGAGAATCCTTATTTAAATGCGATCGAGCGTCAATCCAGCGCAGCACCGTTCCACGACTGGAATGAGCGAATTCACCACGAATGCTATCGCCCCAATGCGTTTGCGCGGATTTTGAATGATCGAGGTGAACTAGTCGGGATCGTCAACAACTACGAATACCTCAGCTTCAATATTGGCCCAACACTGATGAGTTGGTTGGAGCGTTATGACATAGAAACTTACCGGCGCATCCTGGAAGCAGATCGCAAAAGCTGTGAGCGGTTGAATGGGCACGGAAATGCCATCGCCCAGGCATATAACCACATGATCTTGCCGCTGGCTAACGAGCGCGACAAATACACCCAAATTCGCTGGGGCAAGGTAGACTTCCGTTCTCGATTTGGGCGTGATCCCGAGGGGATGTGGCTAGCCGAAACGGCCGTAGACTACGCCACGTTAGAAGCTCTGGTATCAGAAGGAATTCGTTTTATTGTCCTGGCTCCTTCCCAAGCGCAGCGTTGCCGTCCCTTACCCAACCGGGATCAGGCAGATTCTCCCTGGCGTGAGGTTGGCGGTGGTCAAATTGATCCGATTCAGCCTTACCGCTGCTTCTTACCTAATGGCGATCGCAACCGCGACTACATCGACATTTTCTTTTATGACGGCCCGATCTCCCGCGATATGGGCTTTAACGATGTTTTGAGCAGTTCCCAACACTTTGCCGGCCGCATCGGGCAGGCCGTACGTGGGGATCATCGCTCTGCCCAGTTGATTTCAGTCGCAACCGATGGTGAAACCTTTGGGCACCACAAGAGAGGTACTGAGAAAGCGTTAGCTTACGCGCTAACCGAAGAGTTTCCTCAACGCGGTTGGACAGTCACCAATTTTGCTCACTTCCTCAGCCTCAATCCGCCCACTTGGGAAGTCGAACTGAAGCCTGTTACAGCCTGGAGTTGCTCTCATGGAGTTGGTCGCTGGCAGGAAGACTGCGGCTGTGGGGGGGGTGGCTTGTGGAATCAACAGTGGCGAAGACCGCTACGTGATTCGCTCGATTGGCTGCGGGATCAGTTAATCAAAGTATACGAAGAGGCGGGATCAAAGCTGTTTCAAGATCCTTGGAGGGCGCGGGATGAATACATTGAGGTAGTCCGCGATCGCAGCCCCAACAGCATCAACCGCTTTCTGGCTCAGCACCAATCGCACAAACTTACCGCTAGTGAGAAAGTGGATGCGCTGCGCCTCTTAGAGATGCAACGTCATACCCTGCTGATGTACACAAGCTGCGGCTGGTTCTTTGAAGAACTGTCTCGCCCAGAAGGGGTGCAGATCTTGCGCTATGCGGCTCGGGCGATCGAGTTGGCAGGAGATGTTGCTGGAATTCAGCTAGAGAAGAATTTTGTCAAACGACTTACCGCTGCCCCTAGCAACGTTGACGTATTTCAAAATGGCGCTGAGGTTTACAGACAACTTGTTGCCCCAGCTCAAATTACTCCGGCTCAAGTCGCTGCCCATTACGCTATTAGCTCTCTGTTTACACCCTACTCTCAGGATCAGCGAGTCTACTGCTACACCGTTCATCAAGCCGATTACCAGCTCCAGCGCATGGGAGCGCTGACGCTAGCGGTAGGGCAAATTCAGATGATCTCTGAGATCACGCGAGAGAGTACAAATCTTGTGTTTGCCGTTCTACATCTGGGCGGCTGGGATTTCCACTGCTGCATTCAACCCTTTACAGGACGGCGCAGCTACAGCCAGCTTAAGGAAAACTTATTTGAAGCGCTGAAGCAGGCCAGTGCTGCTCAGACCATTCTGACGATGAGTCGCTTGTTTGGGGATCAGTCCTTCAGTTTGCAAGATCTGTTTGCTGAAGAGCGCCATCGGATCATGCGGCTGCTGAGTCAGGAAACCCTAACCCGCCTGGATCAGCTTTACACTCAGGTTTACCGGGATAACTACGGTGTACTAATGGCATTTCACCGGGATCACCTGGAAGTGCCACAGGAGCTTCAGGTCGCAGCCGAAATTGCCATTGGACACCGAGCCGTCATCTCCCTGCAGGCGCTAGAGCGGGAAACGAGTGATCTGACCAGCAGTAATCTCCAGTTTTGCCTGAGTCATCTGTCAGAACTGGAGGCTATCGCCACGGAAGCCAATCATCTGCACTGTCAGCTTAAGCTGCCTGAAATCAGCCAGATCTTGGAGCGACTCATCTTGCGATCACTCTGGCATTTACTGCACAACTTCAACCCCAAAACCGTCGAAACGGACACGCAGCTATTGGAACGACTGATTGATTTAGGAAATCAACTGCATCTGAATCTGCCGCTTGACCGAGTGCAAGAGCTTTACCTGAAGAGCTTACACAACGAAATCTTGCCCCAGTTTTCTCTATGGCAGATTTATCAGCATGAAACTCAAAAGGGCGGTCAAACTTCCCAAGTTTCAGGAGCCTGGGATCAATCTCAGATTCGTCAATTGCTCTTGCTGGGACAAAAGCTATCCCTAGACGTTAGTCCCTGGTTAAGTCAGGTGTAGCCTTGTGTTCGTTGTTTCTCTTTTGTAGAGATGCAATGAATCGCATCTCTACAAAAGAGTCTCATTGTCCAAAAATTAGGGCTACAGGTGGAAGGGCACCCCGCTTCGTGGGGTGCCCTTCCACCTGTAGCTTCTTCCTAGAGAAACGTTGTAAAGTCTTGCTCAAATAGGGCAGTGAGGACGGTGTTGGAAAACAAAAAACCTTCTGGCTTGTTGAGTCGGAGCAATAGGGTGGGTGAGAATTGATTCAGCCCAAAATCAGGTTCGACTAAGCGGCAGGTTTTTGTGTCAAATAGTTCAACCCAGCCCTGACGAAAGTAAGGTTTCAAGGTGATCAAAATTTGATCTACTGCTGCTGCTCCAAACCGCTGAGCTAAATCAGCAAGGCGCAACCCTTCGGCAAGGCGCAACCCCAGCATCAGCGTGTCTAGAAGCATCTCTGAGATTGGCGTTTGTGGGCAAGCGATCGCCCCTCCATTTCCCACCAATTCCTCAACCCACTTAAAATACTCCCGTCGTGTCCGGGGTCGGGTAAAGCGCTGCCCTTGCACGTAGCTTGCTGCACCCATGCCAAAGCCGTAGTAAGCTCGATTTTCCCAATAAACCCGATTGTGACGACACTGATGTCCCGGTTTAGCATAGTTGGAGATTTCGTAATGCTCATATCCGGCTGTGCTCAAGACCTGCTCTGCCATCCGATACATCTGAGCAGTCATTTCGTCGGAAGGTAGAGGTTTTGCTCCCGGTTTGTACTGTCGCCCAAATGCGGTGACGGGTTCAACAATCAGGTCATAGACCGAGAGGTGAGTTGGATGGAGCGCGATCGCCTGCTGCAATGATTCTTGCCATTGCTCCAGCGTTTGATGCGGCAACCCAGAGATCAAATCCAGGCTGAAGTTGGATACATTTGCTTGATGAATGAACTCGACTGCGGTGTACACATCGTCGGCAGTGTGCGATCGCCCACACGCCTGCAATAGCTCTGGCTGAAATGCCTGTACTCCTAAACTTACCCGATTGATCCCCGCTGCCTGATAGCCCTTGAGCTGAGCTAGATCAAACGTGCCGGGATCAATTTCAATTGAAATTTCAGCCGATGAGGCAATGCCAAATTGCTGGTCTAAAACTTTGAGAATTTGCTCAAGTTGCCCAACTGACAATAACGAGGGAGTGCCACCCCCAAAAAATACCGTTTGCAGCGGTTGCCCAAAGGATGGGGTGGTAAGAATTTCCTGATTCAAGCCGTTGATGTATTGGGCGATCGCCCCCGAATTTTCGCCTTGAGTGCGATCACCTACAACTGAGATGGGAAAGTCGCAGTAAAAGCATCTGCGACGGCAAAAAGGAATATGGACGTAAGCGGCTGTGGGATGTCCATATTCAAAAGCTGGTGTTTGTAAAGAATGATTTCGATCGAGATTAATCACCAAGTTCAACGCTTATTGAAAGAATTGCTGAAGTGAATCCTTGCCTTTCATCTCTAATTTAATCCTTAACAAAATCAACCTTAAACGACAGAAATTGAGTCGCTTTGTTGCCTATAGTTCGGCTTAACCGCCCTAATTTAGCCAGTTTTCTGGGTAGAAGTGTCAAAAACTGCATTACCCGCTGAAGGATATAATGAAGGCTGGAAAAGTACTTACTAAGCTCAGTTCTAGCGCTGCTTGCGCCCTGCCAGAAAAAGTTTGATCAGCTTAGAACTCAGCTTGGTATTTACTTGATGTAATCGGAATCTAATGATTCACCTGATGTCATCAGAGCTTGGTCAGACTGCAATCCATCCATTCATTCAATTGGATTGAATTATGCTCGACGCAATTATTATCTTTTCATTCATACTAGCAGGGGCGGGGATCGGCTTTTATGGCGTTGAACTGCTGCCAAACAACACACTCGAACAGGTCACTAGCCTGGAAGGTTTGAGTTTAGTCACGGCAGGCTTTGGCGCTTTAATTGGCTTTGCAGTTGGGCTAACTGCTCAAACGGGCTACCGCCGTTTAGAGCGGCAAGTTCGGGAAATGCCTGTGGACGTGTTGCTCAGTCGTTCAGTCGGCTTGGTACTGGGTTTACTGGTTGCAAACCTGCTGCTGGCACCAATCTTTTTGCTCCCCATTCCGATTGAGTTTGCCTTCATCAAACCTTTGGCGGCTGTACTGGGCAGTGTCATGTTTGCCTTTTCAGGAATAAGTCTTGCCGATACTCATGGACGGGCACTGCTACGGCTGATTAATCCACACAGTGTAGAGACCATGCTGTTAGCAGAAGGAACCTTGAAGCCTTCTACTACCAAAGTGCTGGACACAAGCTGCATCATTGACGGGCGGATTGAAGATCTGCTGGGCACAGGTTTCCTGGAAGGTCAAATCCTGGTGCCGCAATTTGTTCTGCAAGAGCTTCAGCAGGTTGCGGATGCGTCTAACGACCAGAAGCGGGTACGCGGACGGCGCGGGTTAGACATTCTCAACCGGATGCAGGAAAACTTCCCAGAGCGGATTTTGATTCATCCAGCAGACTACGAAGATGTACCTACCGTTGATGCAAAGCTGGTGCGACTGGCTCAAGAAATTAACGGAACGCTGTTGACCAACGACTACAACTTGAACAAGGTTGCTAGTTTACAAAAAGTTGTTGTTTTGAATATCAACGATTTGGCGCAGGCAATTCGTCCGGCTTATCTACCTGGTGACACGATCGATATCAAGATTGTCAAATCGGGCAAGGAGCCTACTCAAGGTGTAGGCTATCTCAACGACGGCACGATGGTTGTTGTAGAAGATGGCAATCCTTACATAGGAGATGAGCTTTGCGTGATTGTCACCGGAGCATTGCAAACTTCTGCTGGGCGAATGATTTTTGCCCGTCCTGAAGCAACTGTAGTTGCTTGATGCGTCAACGGATTAAGCCGTGCGATCGCTGCACTCAACTTGCACCAGTTCTCTACCGGGTGCAGATCGATGAGTCTGGAGACTGGCTTTTTGTTTGCGATCGCTGCTTCCCTACAGTCAGCCACAACAATCCCTATTACACTTACGGTGGCACCTGGAAAGCTGTGAAGAAAAGGGGCTAGAGGCTGGGGATTGGGGGCTAGGGATTAGAAATTTGACCTCATCTCTACGTTTGAGGAATACCCTTTATCTCCAGGTTCGATTTGGAGATACTCTTAGCGAAACTCTGCCCTGTGTGAGGTACAAGAGGCAAAGCCTCGCACGAGACTTCTACCCCTAGCCCCTAGTCCCTAGCTCCTTCCACTACTGCAATACCGTCTTAGAAACAATCCGAGTCTTCTTGCGATCGCTCTCTGACAGTTCTTCTCCAGACTGCAATCGAGTTGCATTGTCTTGTAGAACAGTGGCGGCATTTTGGTCGCCCATTTGTAGGGCAGTTTTGGCAGCAGATTGGAGCATTGTGGCGGCTCCAACGCGATCGCCCTGGAGCAGTTTTGATTCGGCAATTTGGGTTTGCCGATATTTCGCCAGAGCTAACACATGCTGCTGCACCTGAGGATTGAGGTCTGGCTGGAAGGCGCTGAGAACATTTGCCTCAACTGGGATCTTTTCAGACAATAGCCCTTCCTGTCCCTGTGCTGGATCGTCATAGCGAATTTGCAGATAGGCGATCGGGTGTCGCCCTTCGGGAAGCTGACTGGCATAGAGGTTCGCCAGCACGACTCTAGGAGCATCCACCATCAGGTCGCCAAGACGCACGATCGCCTGATTTGCTTCCTGGATGACCGATAGCTCGATTGTGTCGGGAACGACTTGGGCGAGTGGCTTTAGCTCTGCCAGACGAATGTTTGGCGTGAGTGACAGCATGAGATGAGCGTTGGTCAAACCGACGGACTGAATTCGGTTAAATAAGCGGCTAAACTCATTGACTGCTTCTTCGGGTTGCTGAATGTAAGATAGCGTTCCACCGCCTGCATCCGCGATCCGTTCCAAAACGTCCTGGTTCCAGTGATCTCCAAAGCCTAATGTGCTGAGGGTGAGGTTGTAGCCTGCTGCCAGTTGGGCTAGTTTCAAGCAGCGATCGTTGTCGCCGTGCTCGTTCTCGCCGTCAGTCAGTAAAAATGCTTGAGAGATAGTGTCTTTCTTGCCTTTTGCCAGTTCCTCAACCCCTAGCCTCATGCCTTCGTCGATCGCTGTTCCGCCGCTGGCTTTGAGCTTGTTAATCTCCACCTTGATCCCGGCTGGGTTGTCGATTACCTGATTGGGCACCAGCACTTTGGCTTTGTGGTCAAACACCACTACTGCAATGCGATCGCCGGGTGACAAACTATCAACAATTCGGTGAGCGGCTTGCTTCACCGTTTCCAGGGGGCGACCGTGCATGGAACCGCTGTGGTCTAGAACCAAGCACAGATTTAGCGGGGCACTTCTACCTGCCGACTCAGCGATCGCCGAAATCGAGATCGCCAGTTGCCGTTGGCTGCTGGACTGAGCAGCATCCAAATTGGCATCATTCAGCGCAGCTTGCAGACCAACTCTCATGACACGAAGCTCCTAGGTACGGGCAAAACGAATAACTTCAACACAATCAAATAACTTCAATCCAATCGGCAGGTGTTTCGGAACAGCAAGGGTACATTATCCTAATTCATATTCAATTTTCGGATATCCCTAATCCGACTGAACAGGTTGGCTACCCCTATTGCTTTCCAGGTCACGCTACTATGTTAGAAACAATGCCACCTTTTCAGGCGATCGCAGGCTATGAACTTACCGATTCAGGCTGTCCAATCTCCTTACTACGGAGACGCTTTTTACCGGACACCCCCTCCAGATTTGCCATCCCTTCTGCTCAAGGAACGTATCGTTTACTTGGGGATGCCCTTGGTGCCAGCCGTAACTGAGCTGATTATCGCTGAACTGCTTTATTTGCAGTACGAAGATCCAGAGAAGCCGATTAAGATTTATATCAACTCGACTGGCACTTCTCATTACAACGGCGAACCGGTCGGCTTTGAAACCGAAGCCTTTGCCATTTGCGACACGATGAGCTACATCAAGCCTCCTGTTCACACCATCTGCCTCGGCTCAGCGATGGGAATGGCAGCCATGCTGCTGTCTGCGGGTACAAAAGGCTGCCGTGCCAGTCTTCCCAATGCCACGATTGTTTTACATCAGCCCAAGAGCTACGCCAGAGGTCAGGCAACTGACATTCAAATTCGGGCTAAGGAAGTTTTGGCAAACAAATCAACAATGCTCGATATCCTGTCGCGCAATACGGGACAAACTGCCGAAAAAATTGGTAAAGACATGGATCGCCTCTTCTATCTGTCGCCCGAAGCCGCTAAAGAGTATGGCTTGATTGATCGCGTTTTAGAATCTTCTGCTGATTTGCCAAGACCTTTACCAGCAGGCGTGATCTAGGACGGCGCTTAAAGCAATAGCCGCATTCTCAGTGGAGCACAGGAGTATGAATTTAAGCCCCTGTAGCTTTATCAAAGTCCGCTTTTAACCCCCTTCTCATCACGGAGCCTTCTATGCCAATTGGTGTTCCTAAAGTTCCTTACCGCTTACCGGGGGAGCAATATACTCAATGGATCGATATTTACAATCGTCTTTACCGTGAACGAATCATCTTTTTAGGTAAAGATGTTGACGACGAAATCGCCAACCAAATTATCGCTGTCATGCTTTACCTGGACTCTGAAGACCCAGGTAAGGACATCGTTCTCTACATCAACTCTCCTGGTGGCATGGTCACAGCAGGGATGGCTATCTATGACACCATGCAGCACATCAAGTCAGATGTCGTGACGATTTGCGTGGGTCTGGCTGCTTCAATGGGTTCTTTCCTACTTGCCGCTGGAACTAAAGGTAAGCGCTTAGCATTGCCCCACTCTCGGATCATGATTCACCAACCATCTGGTGGAACGCGAGGGCAAGCAACTGACATCGAAATCGAAGCGCGAGAAATCATTCGCATTCGCAGACAGTTGAATGACATCTACGCTAGCAATACCGGACAGACCCTAGAGAAGATCGAAAAAGACATGGATCGAGACTTCTTTATGTCTGCCCACGAAGCAAAAGAATACGGGCTAATTGATCGGGTAATTGAAGATCGGGCACCTTAGGCAAAAATCCTGCTATTCTATGCGTGATTTTGCATCTAAACCGTTAATTTACCTTTCTTAGTGGCAGAATTGACTGAAATTCTGCCATTTCTTATCAATGAACCTTGCAGATTGCTACCGATTATTAGGACTGCGAACTGGCGCATCTTGTGATGAAATTAAAGCGTCCTACCGACGTTTGGCGCGACAATACCATCCTGATGTGAATCCTGGTAATCAGCAGCAGGCAAAGGAAAAGTTCATTCAACTCACTGATGCTTATAAGTTTCTGATGAGTCAGGTTCCACCTGATAGAGAAACTGAGTCAGGTGAACCCTCTATACCGGCCCCTGCTGCTGGTAAGGTAGGCGTGACTGAGGTACCGCCAGTTGCTTCACCCGTTGAGGTTAAGGTTACTCGCAAGGCTCCTAGAATTCAACGCAATCCGGCCTTGACTGAGGCAGAGCAATTGCTGAAGCAAAGTTCTTATGAGCAGTTGCAGCAGTTGTTGAAATATCATCGCTTTCCCCGAGCGATCGCCCTAGTCGAAGGTTTAGCCCAACGGATTCCTAAAGATCCTGAAGTGCGTCAGTGGCAGGCAATTACCTATCAGCGTTGGGGTCGTTACCTGATTGACCAGAAGGAATTAGACAAAGCCAGGATTTACTTAAAAAAAGCGCTGCGCACCGATCCTCACAACCGTTCTCTCTGGTCAGAAATAGAGCGAGACTTCCGCCGCATGGAGAAAATCTTTTGAGCTTCTTCTTCAAGATTTCTCTAAAGAGAACGGGTAAGGCAAAGTTTGCAGCAAATCAAATCTACGTTGGGGCTTGACATTACCAAGCCCCAACGTAGATTTGCAAACTATTTTGTTTTCAGGTTTGAGCTTAGGATTACATCAACCCAAGCCAGCGAAGGAAGCTTTGACCAGTGGTCAACTCAACGAGCAACGCTGCTAGAAAACCAATCATCGCCAATCGCCCGTTCCAGATTTCAGCGCTGGGGTTAGAACCGAACTGAAATTTTGTTGCAAATTCGCCGTACTTCCGTTGAGCTTGTCCTTCGTAGTAGTTTTGAGTGCTTTGATTATCTTGCATTGCTAAATCTCCAAGTTTCTAACGCCGTCTTATTTAGAAATGTAACGAAGTTTTGCAAAACATGTAGTCTATCTTTAGAGAGGACAATAGAAACTGAATGTAAACAAAATTTGTATCTTTGGGTAAGTTGCACATTCTCTTTTTCTGAAGCAGTCTATTGACGCTGAAAGACTTAAGCAGAAGGGAGCGGGAAAGGTTTTCATACCGTTGCTCTATAAAGCTGCACCTTTTGGAGCCTTAAAGAGAATTGGTATTACAGCGGTTTGAGCCGGACGGTAAGTCAATATTATTGGTATAAAAAGATAGATTCTTTAATCAGGCAAACGGTCTACTTAGGACTGCATTGCGCTTAGGCGACGAGTGAGATCTCCTTATCAGGGTGCTTCAGGAGACTGCAATACCTATCCTGCATGGCACAATCTCGGAGATACAGACGGATCATGAAGAAAGTCCTATTTATTCTGGGTGAGTTGAGTGATGACGATATTGATTGGTTAGTAGGAACAGGCAACAGAGAAGAAATTTCTGCTGGCACTGTACTCATCCGTGAAGGACAGGCTGTTAATGCGTTATATGTGCTGTTGGATGGCACTTTAGCCGTTTCAACAGAAGCACTGGGCGGAAAAGAAATCGCTAAGCTATCGAGTGGGGATGTGGTGGGTGAAATGTCTTTCATCGACGACAACCCACCTTCTGCAACGGTTCAGGCAGTTGATGAAGCGTTGGTTTTATCGATTCCGCGGGCGGAGCTAGCGCAAAAGCTATATCAGGATGTAGGGTTTGGTTCCCGGTTTTATCGCGCACTGGCGATTTTGCTCTCCAATCGGCTGCGCGGGACGGTTCAGCAGTTGGGTTACAACCGGGATAAGTCACAGGTAGAAGGTGGTGCAAATGGTCTGGAACCGAAGGTTTCAGATAATGTGGCGATCGCCGAAGCCCGATTTGACTGGCTCTTGCGACGGCTCAGAAGCGGTGAAATTTTCTAAGCCTACAGGGTTTCTATTTCTGTGCAGTCTCGGTTTTCAATCTGACCATCGGGCATCACCGTTTTGCAGAGGCAAACTGTAGACAAATCTACCCCTTCCAGGTTCGCTCCCCGTAAAAAAGCGCCAGTCAGATTTGCATTTTGCAAATTAGCGCCCTTCAGATTGGTGTGACAAAGGTGGGCTTTGCTTAAATCAGCGTGACTCAGGTTTGCGTTCCTTAAATCAGCGAATCTGAGATTGGCGTTGCAGAGAGAAGCGTTGTTTAGGTTTGCCTGAGCCAAGCGAGTCTCCATCAGGGATGTGTTTGTCAGTTCTGCGGCACTCAAGTTAGCTGCATTGAGGTTTGCACCGCTCAGGTCAGCGCCCTTGAAGTTAGCATTGCTCAGGTTAGCTCCACTTAAGCTGGCGCAAATGAGATCAGCGCCCTTCAGATCTAGATGCCGGGTTTGAGAGGACGATTTGGCAAACATAGCGTTCTACTCAAGGTATTAAGGAGACGTCAAAAGCGTTAATGGGTTGACTGACGCATCAACGCTTTTGGCTACTAGATATATTGCCCACCTAGGCAGGGAACAGGTCTTCTGGGGAGATGTTGTCAACTCGCTGTTATCAGTTTTGGACTCTACTGTTTTGTAGTTTGCTTTAGTCCCACACAAAAACGACTTCACCGTTTTCGCGGGTGACGGAGTAGGCTTCAAAGGAGTCGTCATCGTAGCGTCCAGTAACAGTGAGCTGTTCTCCGACGGTGAAATTAGCTCGCCGGACTGCGCGATCGTCAGCATCTACCAGGACTTGACCTTCAGTGGTATTGAGCAAGAAATCGCCATCGTCAATGGCAACAATTTCACCTGCGATGTCGGTACTGCTGACTCGGCGCGTAGGTTCAGGTTGGGTTTGCGCCAAAACCAAGGCAGGAACAGCAGATGCGGCGATCGCCGCAAAACCAATGCCTAAAAGAGTAGTAACTTTCATGACTTGACCCCATTGTTAACGTTTGCTTCTGTAGCAGCCCTGAATCAGTTGTGAAACCCTTCAGACTTGCTATCTTTCAGTGTGCGACGCAAAGTTTACAGGAGGTTTTCAAGAGGTCTGATTTAGGGGTAATTCGATTTGGAAGGTGGTTCCTTCGCCAATTTTGCTGGTAGCGGTAATTTTTCCTTGATGGGCGTGAATGATTTGTTGCACGATCGCCAGCCCTAACCCAAAGCCACCTGTATGGCGCGATCGCACCTGATCTACCCGATAAAAGCGTTCAAAAACTTGGGGCAAATCTTCGGCTGAGATGCCCACGCCAGTATCTTGGACTCGAATCACAATTTGCTGAGTTTGTTGAATGGCGCTGAGCGTTACGGTTCCCCCAGCGGGCGTGTATTGCAACGCATTGGTGAGCAGATTGGTGATGGCTTGCCGCAGTAAGGCTAACTCTGCTCTCAACATCAGCAGTTGTTCTGGCAGTTCACAAATCAGCTGCAATTCTTTTGCTGCTGCCTGGGGAGTGTATTCTGCAGTAAGCGATCGCAGTAAGCGGGTTAAGTCTACCGTTCTTAAAGAATCGGGTTTCAGTTGTGCTTCATTTCGAGCTAAGAACAGCAGTTGGCTTACCAGCGCTGCCATTGATTCTGCTCGACTAATGATTTTTTCTAACCGCAACTGTTGCTCTTGAGGGTCGGTCAGGTCCATCAGCCCAGCTTGAGCGTTATTGATGATTGCGGCTAACGGCGCACGCAATTCGTGGGAAGCGTCGGCGGTAAAGCGCTGAAGCTGATCATAAGATTGCCGGATCGGTTGCATTGCCAACCCGCCTAAAACCCATCCTGTTTGGGCGATCGCCCCTAGCGCAATCGGCACGCCAAATACCAATAACCACCGAAGTCGCCCCAGTGACTCATCAACCGGTGTAAGAGGCACAGCAACCTGGAGATAACCGATTAATACACCGTCCTGATAGACCGGAAGGGTGAGCTGCCGCAGTCGAACTGTTCCAGCGTTAGCCAAAGTTTCAGCAGAACGGCTCTCTGAAAGGAAACCGTCGAATTGAAGCGGTTCCTCTGGAGGTGTGGCTGTGCTTGAAGCAGTAGAACTGCTTTCAACGATAGTTTGAAATCCTGATTCACTTTGGAGTTGGCTCGGTGGGATATCTCCAAAGAACTGAATCAATTCTCTTTCAGGGCTGTACCAGCGAACAAAAACCAGGTTTGTATTTAGCGGTAAAACATCTCCTCCCAGGACTGGCACATCCTCCAGGTCGATGCGTCTTCGGTTTTGAAAGTTGCCATCCTCAACTGCCGCTGCCATGTACTGGCAAATGTCGTATAGGTTCTGGTCAAACGATCGCATCTGTTCTTTTGCTTCCAGGAAATAGAGGATTCCAGCAAAGAGAACCAGAATGCTTCCCATTGAAAGGGTGAACCAACGAGCTAGATCTTGACGGCTACGGTTAAACATCAGCGCGTTGAGTTATAAAAGCACCCTTTGCATCAGCGATCGGGACGCGCGATCGCCCCACGAGAATTGCAATCCTAAGTTCTGACTGAACTTCTAAATCAATCTCTAACTTGAAGGACAAAGGTTACACAGAGTTTACAGAATGGGGCGATCGCGCCTTAAAGCATCACTCTGGTGGAGCAAGGCGATAGCCCATGCCATAGACTGTTTGCAACCAATCCTCTGCGCCTACTGCCTGGAGACGCTGCCGCACTCGATGCACCAACGTGGCGACGGCTTTGCTTTCGGGCAAGGCATCCCATTCCCACAGCGATTGCTCGATCTGATCTCGACTCAGCACTTGCTGGGGATGGCGCATCAAATATTCCATCAAATGAAACTCACGTCCAGAGAGAGAAACCTTGGTATCTTGTCGCTCTAGGATTAACGTGGTGAGATGCAAACAGAGATCTTGTAGCGTCAGGGTGTCTCCCTGTAACAAGGGCGATCGCCGTCCTAATGCTCGAACCCTTGCTAGCAGTTCCATTGCATTTACGGGTTTAACCAGATAGTCATCTGCTCCTACATCTAGACCCGTCACTTTATCGGCAACTGCGTCTTTTGCGGTGAGGATCAAAACGGGTGCCATTTTGCCAGCCTGCCGATATTCCTGACAAAGGCTCACCCCGCTGACGTTCGGTAGCAGCCAATCTAAAATCAGCAGGTCATACTCCTTGTCTTGAATGAGTTGCTGAGCCACAGCGCCATCTTCCACGCCATCGACGATATGACCTGATTTGGCAAGGATGGTGCGAAGGGGTTCTAGCTGTTCGACATCATCCTCGACGAGTAGAATTCTCATATAGCAGTCCCAAATCAGTTGTCAGGGTGGGTCGTGAGAAGCGTACCCAATTGAGATTGCTGTATTGTCGGTTAGTTCTCCGACTTTTGCACCCTACCGAGCTTGCTGTAAATACTTTTGAGCCTGCCATGTCTAAATTTCGCTGGCGAAAACTTTGGGGTAGAGCAAAGATGTGGCTCTGGCTGCCTTTTATCTTGGTCGGGTTGCTATTTTGGGTGGGTACTGATTGGGTGACAACCCGTGTCACCTCTGGTGCTTATGAAACGACAGCTCAGCTTCAAACGGATGAACAGCCTGAAGTGCAGCTTTCCTTTTCCGTGAAGATTGTGGCGATCGATGCAGAAATTGATCGGCGAGCGGACGTGACGGAAGTAACGGTTAGAACCACTGACTCGATTCTGAGAGAATTGGAGCTTGATCTCCCAGCCATTGAATTTGCTCAGGTAGAAGATTTGCTCATCGAAGAATTGCATCTGCCTCGTGATGCGATTAAGCAATTGATTCGTTATCGAATCTATTGACAGGACGTTGTGCCGATTTTATGTGAAACCAGTCTGTTGAAGCACGCTTCAACAGACCCGCTTTAAAGAGAACCGATACTACTAGCGCGTCAAGCTTGAAATGTTGGGTTCCGCTGCGCTTCACCCAACCTACGGTTCTGCTAGCTGTAGGTTGGGTGGAGCAGAGCGAAACCCAACGCTTTAGATTTGCTGCGCTACTACACCGATTTCAAAAATTAGGGCTACGGATGGAGGAGGACCCCGCGCCATGGGGTGTCCTCCTCCATCCGTAGTAGTTCTATAAATGGAAATCGTGTTGCCTGCAGTGCAGACAACACGATTTTGCAGACGTTAGCGGTTTAGAGGAATTCTCGGCGCTCTAAATAGTAGTTTTGCTGAAGTTCTAGAATCTGCTCGTTGAGGTAGGTTGAGTTCGACTCTAGATCTTGCTTGAGTCCCTGATTCATAGGTTCAGGGGTTCGTGTAGCAGTACGAGAACTAGATGGCTCTGATCGTGTGATCTCTGAGACAGCCTCCGCCTGACCATAGGTCAACCCGTAGGCAAAAAGGGACAACATACAACGCTCCGTAAATGTGTGGTGCTATCAGAATAAGTGATTGAGGAGCGATTGCCGTCCTCCAAGTGATTCATCCAATCGGATGAACAGTTAGGAAAAGTATCGTTTACTTCCTGCAAAAGTGGTGCTTGATTTCTATTTAAAATGCGGTATAACAAGCAAGCTTTCCTAATGCCGGTCATGCCAATTAAGTCCGTTTTCATAAGTTTAACGGGCTCAAAAATTAGGTTGGTTGAGTCAATTTCATTGAAGAGAATAGCGTAACAGGCTATTTCCTTTCTCTATCCCTATTCAATAGCTCTAAATAACGTAAATGGGGTTTACAAGGAATAGCGCTGTTCCAGCCAGATTCTTACTTCGGTTTCTGAAGACAGGCTACTGTAGTAGCCTGTAGCTGGATCGTAAATCTTCCAGTAAGCTTTACCAGAGCGATCATGAACTTGCTGAATCTGCACTTCAGAATTGCCAGATAGCGCATTGAGCAGATGCTTCCAAATATACTTTAAAGCTGACTGAGCTTTGGATTTAGTCAGCGCACTTTTAGAAATCAAATTGCTTGTTGACTGGCTTATTTCTCTACTGTTAAAATTTGCGTAGCTTCTCATATTCTTTCTTCCCAGTTACAGAGCTTTGATGAGTGATCCTGTGGTGTTTGTCTAGATTCTGTTCTTACGATCTAATCTAGGAGTTTTCTTAGGAAGAAACAAAAGACGCACTGCATGACATCCATGAATAAAATTCATACGAAAGTTTGAGCGTTAAAGTGGCTGTCTTGTAGGGCGTTGGCTTAACCCACGCTTCACAACCGCGTCAGGTAGTATTGCTACATTGCGTCCAGGATGGTTTCTGATGAGAGATGTCAGTCGTGATGGAATTAAGCTGTCTCAGTTACGCGCTTTGATTGCAGTCGCCGATCACGGAAATTTTAGTGGGGCAGCCCTGTATCTAGATGTCTCTCAGTCTGCCGTGAGTCATGCGATCGCCACCTTGGAGTCAGAGCTAGGCGTGGTGCTGCTATCGCGCGGTCGTCATGGCGCAAACCTGACTCCTGTTGGTCAGCAGATCATTCAATATGCCCGCCAGGTGATGCAAACGCTAGAGCAGATTAGCAAAGAGGCAAATCTGTCTAAGGGGTTGCGGGGTGGGCAGGTTCGCATTGCTTCGTTTCGCAGTGTAGCGACGCACATTCTGCCGGGCATGATTGCTCAGTTTCATCAAGACTATCCGGCGATCGCCATCTCAATCACCGAGCATCAAGACTTTTCGGGAGTCGATCAAGCGATACGTGAAGGGGTTGCTGACCTTGGCTTTACGTATATGCCTACTTCTAAAGAATTTGAAACGTGGGAGATGTTGCGCGACGAATATATCGTGTTGGTGTCGCCTAAGTTAGACCTACCTGACGGGTCGTTAACCTGGGAAAAGCTAACCTCTTACCCACTGATTTTGCATCCCGAAACGGAAAGCTGTGGGGGTATGATTTACCGACATTGCGCTAAGCTTGGGCGATCGCTGAAGCCTGCTTATGTGGTTTCTGAAGATTCAACGATTGTCAGCATGGTGATGCAAGGTTTGGGGGTGACTATATTGCCACGCCTTGCAGCTGAACCACTGCCATTGGGGATTAAAACCTATAGCCTGCCCGTTCCTCTGGAGCGGATTATTGGTGTTGCAACCTTAGCAGAGGCGCTGCATCCACCGGGCGTGTTTGCCTTTCTGGATACACTGAAGCGCTGCGCCCCCTGTGTGCTTCCTCAAACGGCTTAGAGAGCCTGAAGAAGTAGCAGAAATCCCTTGTAGGGAAGTTTAAGGTGTTGGGTTCCGCTGCACTTCACCCAACCCACTGGCATACCAAGCTTGAGATGTTGGGTTCTGCTGCGCTTCACCCAACCTACGGTTCTGCTATCTGTAGGTTGGGTGGAGCAGAGCGAAACCCAACGCTTTAGATTTGCTGCGCTACTACGGCTCTAGCATCTGTACCAGGACTTACGCAGCGGCACTAGGGATAGGGGGTGGTTAAGTTGAGCTATGCTCGCTACAGTTCCAGTATGAGTGCATCAAACAGCGATTGCGATGACATTTACTAAGCTGGA